>JBAQBC010000228.1:0-4542 GCA_049286035.1 Xanthobacteraceae bacterium | reverse complement strand
CGCCAAGGTCGACGTGTTCACGCCCGAGCCGGCGCCGCTTGCGGCTTTGACGCAGCGCGTGCGCAAAGGGTTCGATCCGCAGGGCGTTCTCAATCCCGGCCGCATGTGGGCCGGCGTGTGATGTTGCATCTGTTGCAGCCGAATATTCGCGATGCAGACTAACTTCACCCTCGCGCAGCTTGCCGATCCCGATATCGCGGAATCGGAAAAGATCCTGCGCGCCTGCGTCCATTGCGGCTTTTGCACCGCGACCTGTCCGACCTATGTGCTCGATGGCAATGAGCTCGATTCGCCGCGCGGACGCATTTACCTGATCAAGGAGATGCTGGAGCACGACCGGCCGGCCACGGCTGAAGTCACGACCCATATCGATCGCTGCCTCTCCTGCCTCGCCTGCATGACTACCTGCCCGTCGGGGGTGCACTACATGCATCTCGTCGACCACGCGCGCGACCATATCGAGCAAACCTATCGGCGGCCGCTGCCGGAACGGGTCATGCGCGCGCTGCTCGCCAGTGTCATGCCCTATCCGCGCCGGTTTCAGTTCGCGGCGGTTGCGGCGCGGTTTGCCAAGCCGTTTGCGCCGCTCGCCGGTGCGTTGGGATTCAAGCGGCTTTCGGCCATGCTGCGGTTATCGCCGTGGCGGCGGCCACATCCGCCGCGCCCGGCGCAGACTTTTCCGGCCGCGGAGCCGGCGGCGGCCCGCAAGGGACGCGTGGCGCTTCTGGCCGGTTGCGTCAACGACGTGCTGGCGCCTCAAATTAACGACGCCGCAATCCGGCTTCTCACACGCCTCGGCATTGAGGTCGTGATTGCCGAAGGCGCCGGCTGCTGCGGCTCGCTCGTTCATCACATGGGACGGCGGGAAGAAGCGCTGGCGCAAGCGCGCGCCAATATCGATGCCTGGAGCGCGCTCGGTGATCTCGATGCTATCCTGATCACCGCTTCGGGCTGCGGCACGACCGTGAAGGATTACGGTTTCATGCTGCGGCAGGATCCCGACTATGCCGAGCGGGCCGCGCGGGTGGCCACACTCGCCAAGGACATCACCGAATATCTCGCCACGCTGCCGCTCGCGCCGGAACAGCCCGGCGCCAAGCTTGTTGTCGCTTATCATTCGGCCTGTTCTATGCAGCACGGCCAGCGTGTCGTCCGCGAGCCCAAGGAGATTCTCAGCAAAGTCGGTTTCGTCGTGAAGGACATCCCTGAAGGTCACCTATGCTGTGGTTCGGCGGGAACCTACAATATTCTGCAGCCCGACATCGCAAGGAGGTTGCGCGAGCGTAAAGTCAGGACTATCGAGAGATTGCGACCTGATGTGATCGCAGCCGGCAATCTCGGTTGCATCATGCAGATCGCAGCGGGCACGGAGCTTCCGGCGGTCCATACGGTCGAGTTGATCGACTGGGCTACGGGCGGGCCTTGTCCGCCGGTGCTGCGGGAGCATCGCTCCGAGGCGGTGACGAACCTGGCGACGCACCCCGCGACGGCGACCGGCTGAACAAGGCTGCCGAGTAAAGGCTGCTGAGTGGTGGTCTGGCCGAGGGTCGGATGCGAGGTGTCATAGCGCGCGTCAGATGTCGGGCACCGCGTGGAGACAACACGAGTTTTGAACCCTACAAGGATCGGGAGGTCCATCATGGCGAAGAGGACAAAGGCGAAGAAACGGTCCACCAAAAAGAAGAAGAAGGCCGCTCCGGCCCGCAAGAAGCGGAGAACGATGAAGGCGTCAGCGAAAAAGTCGACCAAGAAGAAGTCGGCGCGCAAGGCCGCCCCGAAGCGCCGCTCGGCGCCAAAGCCCGCGGCTCCTTCAATGCCCGAACCGGCGCCGATGCCCTCGTGGAGCCCGCCCAGCGACTTCGGTGGCGGCGGTGGCGACGGCGCCTAGCATCGATCGAGCAAACGGGAAGAGCGGCGGCGTCTAGTGCCCTGATTCCGAAGTTCGCACCCTCTGTGGGCACGCTCTCATGCCAACTTCGGAATCAAAAGCGACACTAGCAAGCCTATAATTCTAGCGCGGTTTTTGGATTTGAAGTTTCTGTGAGAGCTTCCGACTGAACTGCAAGAACTTCAAATCCACCGCACTAGCGCCGCCCACTGCATTGCATAGCCCGGTCGGGCCCAATAGCATTCACGGAAACGGAATGATCGGCGGCATCGGTCTGCCGATCTATACGTGCGGGAATTGGTCATTTCGTCTCGAGGAGGTGCGTTATGCCGGCGACCTACAAGATCCTGATCATGGGCGCGTCCTACGGCTCGCTTCTGGCGTCTAAAATTCTGTTTGGCGGACATAAGCTGCATTTGGTCTGTCTTCCGGCGGAAGCCGATCTGATCAACAGCGAGGGCTTTCGCGTTCGCTTGCCGGTGCGCGGGCGCAAGGATCCGGTCGAACTGGACTCGCGCAAGCTGCCGGGCAAAGTCACGGCCGGGCCGGCAGCGGGTGTGAACCCCAAGGACTACGACCTGGTCGGGCTCGCCATGCAGGAGCCGCAATATCGCTCTCCCGGCGTGCGCGAACTTCTCGATGCGGTCGGCAAATCGCGCGTGCCGTGCATGTCGATCATGAACATGCCGCCGCTGCCCTACGTCAAACGCATCCCGGGACTCGATTACGAGGCGCTCAAGCCCGCCTATACTGATCCCAGCGTCTGGGATTCATTCGATCCGGCAACCATCACCCTGAACAGCCCCGATCCGCAGGCGATCCGCCCGCCGGATGAGAAGGTCAATGTGCTGATGGTCACCCTGCCAACCAACTTCAAGGTGGCGCGGTTCGAGGACGAGAAATCGACTGCGATATTGCGCCAGCTGCAAAATGAGATCGAAACCATTCGCTTCGATACCCCCGAAGGCAAGGTCGAATTGCCGGTCAAGCTGAAAGTCTACGATTCAATCTTCGTGCCGCTGGCCAAATGGGCGATGCTGCTCGCCGGCAATTACCGGTGCGTGACCAAGGATGGCATGCGCACCGCGCAAGAAGCGGTCCACAGCGATATCGCCACGTCGCGTTCGGTCTACAACTTTGTGTTCGATCTGTGCGTCAAGCTCGGCGCCAAGCCCGAAGATCTTGTGCCGTTCGAAAAATATGCGGCGGCGGCACAATCGTTGACGCGACCAGCTTCCGCGGCGCGCGCCTTGCAGAATGGCGCGCCGTTCATCGAGCGCGCGGACAAGCTTGTGCAGCTTATCGCCAGGCAGAAGGGCCTGAGCCATCCGGCCATCGACGCCCAAGTCGCCTTGGTCGATGCCCGGCTTGAGGCCAATCGCAAGAAGCAGGCTGCGTAGGGGGCCTCGCGGTCCTAGGCCACCTCGACGTCCTGCCAGAAGCCGAATCGCCCGCCGACCTGTTTCATCTCGGGTCGTGGCGCCTCGTAGCTCCAGGCCGCCCGGCTGTGCCGCTTGCCGGCGACGATCACGTCATAGAATTGGACGCCGTGCGGGCAGGCGCGATCGTCTGTGGTCTTGGCGGCCTTTTCCAGCCGGTCCAAGCGCACGGACTGGGGCGGAAAATATTGATATCCCTTGCATTCGATGATGTCGTCACTGTCGGCGACGACCTCGCCATCTACCATTGCCTTCATGGGCTCTGCTCCTCGAACGATGCCCTTTGACGCCCCTGGTGCGCCCTATATAGGCGCTCGCTCTTCCGGGACGTGAAGGGGTGAATAAAAAGCTCGGCAGAACCAATAAAGCCCTCTCGCGTCAGGTGTATCCCGGCTGCCACAGTTTCTAACAAAGTGTGTAGTTTTCCAACGAAAGCATAAAAAGACAGCATTTGCCCCCGATTTAATCTTGGCTGTTCCGTCGTAAAAATGAAAAATTCACGGAGTTTCGGAGGCGCGCACGTCGGGGATGCGCGGGTTATCGCAGGAATTGGGTTTGCAGGTGGAGGCCTCAAGGGCGCCTATCTGCTGACGGGGATGAAAGGGGCTGGTTATGAAAAGAGTGGCTTTCTCGTTGCTTATTGTGGCTGGGCTGACCACCTCGGCGCTCGCCGCCGACATGGCCAAAAAGGCGCCGCCGGCGCCGCCACCGCCACCGCCTTCGCCATGGGACGTCGCGATCACGGCGGCCTTGATGAACGACTACAATTTCCGCGGCATCACGCAATCGCGGCACCAGCCCTCGACCCAAGCCGGGTTTGAGCTGCGCTACACGGTTAACCCGATGTGGCAATACTATGCCGGCATTTCGGGCGAGAGCATCGATTTCCCGAACCATGCGGCGGCGGAAATCGACTTCTACGGCGGCGTTCGCCCGACCTTTGACAAGCTCGCGCTTGATTTCGGGGTTTGGTACTACTGGTATCCGGGCGGCGAGTGCTTCAACGGCGATCAAACAACGCCCTGCACGCCGCCTGGTGCGGTTCCGCCATTTACTACCCCAGCGGGCTTTACCCCCGCGGGCCTAGCTCTTCCGAACGGCAACGCCGTCAAAGGCAACCTGAGCTTTGTCGAAATCTACGGCAAGGCCACTTACACGATCAACGATCAGTGGGCCGTTGGCATCCAGGAGTGGTATTCCCCGTCTGTTCTGAAC
>JBAQBC010000227.1:0-3436 GCA_049286035.1 Xanthobacteraceae bacterium | reverse complement strand
CACTGCTGCATTCTCAACACTAAAAAGGTGATGCCATGGAACGAATTGAAATCGGAAAGTCCGGTCCAACAACGTCGCGAATCGGACTTGGCACCTGGGCGATCGGCGGCTGGATGTGGGGCGGCACTGACGAAGCTCAATCCATCGCCACCATACGGTCGGCGGTGGAACGCGGCATAAGCCTGATCGACACCGCGCCGGCCTATGGTTTCGGCCGTTCCGAGGAGATCGTCGGCAAGGCGCTTGCCGAAGGGTCGTTGCGCGACAAGGTGCAGATCGCGACCAAGGTGGGCTTGGCATGGAAAGACGGCAAAGTCTTTCGCGATTCCCGGCCCGCGCGGATCCGTAAGGAAATCGAAGATTCACTGCGCCGGCTGCGTACGGACTACGTTGACCTTTATCAGGTGCACTGGCCAGACCTGGAGACGCCGATTGCCGAAACGGCGCGCACGCTGGCGGACTTGCGCCGTCAGGGCAAGATCCGCGCGATCGGGGTGAGTAACTACTCGCCCACACAGATGGATGCGTTTCGCGCGGTGGCGAGCCTCGATGCGGTTCAGCCGCCTTACAATCTCTTTGAGCGTGAAATCGATGGGGATGTGCTGCCCTATGCGAAACACACTGCACTCACCGTTTTAAGCTATGGCGCTCTCTGCCGCGGCCTTCTCAGCGGACGGATGACTGCGGATACCAAGTTCGACGGCGACGATCTGCGCAAGGTCGATCCGAAATTCCAAGGTCAACGTTTTCGCCAATATCTGGCGGCGGTTGATCAACTCAAAAAGCTTGCGCAGGAACGGTTCGGCAAATCGGTGCTAGCGCTTGCAGTGCGCTGGGTGCTCGATCAGGGCCCAACCATTGCGCTGTGGGGCGCCAGAAATCCGAGCCAGATGGATCCGATCGCTGAGATCGACGGCTGGCATATCGACGCGGCGACGAAGCGCGAAATCGACGCAATCCTTAAGCGCAATATCACGGATCCGGTGTCTCCGTCATTCATGGCGCCGCCTGTGAGCCGACCAATGGAGTATCAGTCTTCTGCGGCCTAGCCTCCGCGACTAAAACCGAATTTAGCTCTCGAAATTCGATTTTAATGGCACAGCGCTGTCAGTCGGCTTAGTTCAAGATACTAGCGATAGAGAGCAAACAACTTGTTTGCTGATAAAACGAGGAGAAAGACCATGACCCGTTTCAATGCGGCTTCCAAAGAGACAGGCAGACGCGCCCGAGCGATCGCGATTGAGCTCAATCAAGGCGTTGAACAGCAGACCTTCCGCATGCGCAAGGTGATGGTCCTCCTGGCCATTGTCATGCTCGGTACGGCGATGGCCACGCACGCATTTGCCGCAGGCCACATGGGTGGCATGGGTGGTGGCCTTGGCCTCGGCGGCGGATTTCACGGCGGCCACATGAGCCACGGGTTCCAGCCCCCGATCTTAGACGAGGCTCCGGCAATGCCGGCGCCGACGTTCAACCCGTCGGAATCGTACACGCTGCCGCAATCGTCCGAAGCTCCGGTCTCGCCGGCCAGTCCAGGATCGGTATTCGGGAATTGACCGAGCGGGCGCAGGCGCGTTGCGACGGACCCAGCCAACTGATGAGAAAGGAAAAATCCATGTCTACAATCGGAAAAATCGTGATTTCCGCGGCGATCATTTTCAGCGCCGCGTTTGCGATCACCATGAGTGCTGCTTTCGCCAACGCACCTGGAGGCGCTTACATACAATGCGATGGCGGCAGCTCGTCGCCCGTCAGATGTTCACCCGATGGCTGGTGATGGCGCCCCAAACCGGCATATTAAAAAGGGGGGCTAACATGATGCTCGATTGGAACGAATATCGTAAACAGCTGGCAGTCGGCGTGAAGGAATTGGGCCAACTTAGTCCCGATACGATCAGGGGCTATATCGAATTGAGTTCGGCTGGCCAGAAAAAGAATTTGCTTGGAGCGAAGACCCGTGAGTTAATTGCGCTCGCGGTGGCTGTGACTTTACGTTGCGACGGCTGCATTACGGTCCATACCGAAGCTGCGATCAAGAATGGTGCAACCAGGGAAGAGATTGCGGAGGCGCTGGGAGTAGCCACCACAGTCAATGCCGGGGCGGCGCTGGTCTACTCGGCACGTGCGATGGACGCGTTCAAGGAATATCCGCGCGCTTCCTCGTAGGAAAGAGGCTCGGCGCCGGGTTTAGACGAGGCGTATGCCGGCCAGCTTGATGAGTTTATGGTGAGCCCGGCCTAAGGGTGATCAATGACCAGATCACGCGGCGTGCGGATTATCGCGGGCGGCGCCATTATCAGTCTTTTCATCGCCACTGGTAGTGCCACTGCGATTGATATCGAGCCGACCAGCGCGACGCTTACACCGCAGGTACTCAAAGAGATCGCACAGGTGGAGGCCGAGATCGATCGCATCGAGGCGCAGACCGTCGAGCGAGTAGCCGCTCCACCGGACAATCAAGTCCAGCAAATCGAGCTGCTCGGCAAAGTCATGCTGTACGACAAAGAACTCTCGGTGAATCGCAACGAAGCCTGCGCCTTTTGCCACATGCCTGAAACTGGATTCACCGGACCCGTTTCGGAACTCAATCGCACGACCGGCGCTTATCCCGGCTCAGTGCGCACCCGCTACAGCGAACGCAAGCCACAGACACATTCTTATGCGCCACTGTCGCCGGTGCTGCATTACAATCCGGGCCAGGACGATCTGGTCGGTGGAAATTTTTGGGACATGCGTGCGACCGGCCGGCGTATTGGCAACCCGGCGGCCGAACAGGCGGAAGGGCCGCCGACCAATCCTGTCGAGATGGGTTTGCCCGACATTGCCTGTGTGGTTTACCGCGCGTCGCAGCGGCCGTACCGCGATCTGTTTCAAAAAGTTTGGGGCACACAGGCCTTTGCGATTGCCTGGCCGAATGATGTCGAGCAAGTCTGCTCCCGGCCGGGATTGCCGCCCGCCAGCGATCCCAAGCCGGTTCATCTCAGTGAAGCTGATCGTGGGCGGGCCGCCGCGACCTTTGATCAGATGGCGCAGTCGATCGCAGGCTATGAAGCCTCCGCGGAAGTGACGGCCTTCACCTCAAAATTCGATGCGGTGATGGCAGGGAAAGCGCAGTTCACGCCGGACGAGCAGGCCGGCTATGCGCTGTTCCGCGGCAAGGCCAATTGTAACTCATGCCATCGCGATGGCGGCCCGGGAGAGGATCCGCTGTTCACAGATTTCACGGCCAGCAACATTGGCACGCCGGCTAATCCGCAGCTGCCATATTATCTGGAAGATAAGCCCGACGCGCTCAACTATACGGCCAATTCGGCCGGACACTCATTCATCGACGGCGGCGTCGGCAGCTTTTTGGTCAAGGGCCATCCGCTCAGCGAACCGTCCGTACCCGATGCGCGGTGGATACCGCTCGCACCTAAGAATAACGGCCGCTTCC
>JBAQBC010000226.1:0-22082 GCA_049286035.1 Xanthobacteraceae bacterium | reverse complement strand
TGGCTTATCTCGGATGAGGCGCTGGTGGCGCACCGTGGATCGAATGAAAAGCTGAAATTTGGTCTCAGCATTGTCGTCCCTTGATTTAAGCGCTGCCTATTTCACATTGCGCGCTTCGCCTTAAGGTGGGCGCCGCACTTCGCCTCAAGAGCCTCGTACAAATCGGCTTCTCCGAACGTGAAATTATCTGGGCCGATCGACGCCTCGCGAAATGTTGTTTTCTTGAATGGCCCGATCCGAAAAGTGGTCGGCCGCCCAACATACCATGTTCCATCGGCCATCTTCTTGAATGCCGAGCACTGAATGCTGTTTTTAATCGGATTATGTCCGTCTCTCGCCGCGGCCGTACCAGCCGCGATCAGCGGCACAGCAGCAACCGCAACAGGAGCGATGAACGCGATCAATTTATACCGCCTCATGGCTTCCCGCTGCCTGAGAACCACGTCGCGTTTGCAACGTATCACATTACGCTTGAATTACATTGCACGTAATGGCTTTGAGCATCGAGACACGTATCGTGATTATGCTTTATTTCACAGCAGATGCCAGCTCTGGCAGCAACGGTGACCAAAGATCATCCGGCTCTCGTGATCGACAAGTTCGCCGATAATTGAAAGGCCGGAACTGATGGTAGACCCCGCTTCGGGAGCGTTGAAGCAGCAACAGGTGAAGGTTGGACCTGTGTGTGCCAAACGCCTCTGTGCAGACGTTGGATGCTCGCGCCCGCAGAATGAATCAGATCGGCAAAAAATTAGTGGATTTGATAATGCACGCGACCGGCCAAATCCTGATTGGCGGAAAAGCAGCCGTCTATCGTTTTCTCGGTAAGCAGGTGACATTTTCATTCGCAAGAGCGCGTAAGCGCGGCAACAGCGGCACATCATCGGCCAGCCCAAGCCTATTAGCGATTCTTACAAATTGATCTACGTCGCGATCGCGCCCCATGCGCTTCTGGTGCGCTCGCCATTGACCAGCAGTCGCTGATTCTGATGGGATAAAGTGATCCTCTGTTTCTAGCCACTCCGGGCGCGTGGCAGGAATTGTCATTCGACTCATTTGATCCTCGCGCGCTAGCTAATCGCGCCGAATCCTGCGCTATTTGGTCAGATGCCGACCGGGCAAAGCCATAACAATTAGGTGGATACCTTTATCCAAGGGCATTGCCTGGGAGTCGCTCAATATCGGAGTCATGACGTCGATTTGAATCGTAGGACCATCACCTAATGATCGGCAAGCTTGGTTTTGGGGCTCCGCTCTGAGAGCAAAGGTGTCGGTCGGGGTCACTTCCTGGCCGGCGGCGGCCGAGTGGAAGGTCAAATCCGACAGGTGGTGCTTGTCCCTGGCGCGGTGCGCGCCACCCACGATAATGATCGAGTTCGACTTTTTGCCGATCTTTCTCAGGTGAAACATCAACCCCAGTAGGTCAAGATGAATTCGGTTGGCCTTGATCTTAGCGCTTACACGGCCAAGCCTTGGCCATGGCCTCATTGGCAAGCAGCCGAAAATCTTCGTTTTTTCGCTCGGGCCGAGCGTCGATATAAGAAACAATTATGCGCACCCGTTGCAGGTTGTCGGTGTTGTCGGGAGGACAAAATAGCTTCGTGTCCGCATTCAAGGCATCGAGAACTTCAACGGCGCCGACGCACCGGCCGGCGAAAAAATTTGATTTTCCGGCAACGAAGTCTTTGCAGCCGGCCAAATAGAAATCGGCGGTAAAAACGCGTGCCGTCGCCTGCGGTCCGGCTTCGGCTTTGAAACCGAGCAATGCCAGTGTGATCGCAAAAGCAAGCCGAGCGGTACTCATCGCAACCCCTCCAGTCACGCCGGCGCCATCATAGCAGTAAGTGCGCCGTTGCGCGCGCCGCGCCCCGGAATACATTGCCGCCTGCACAGTTATTTTGGCGAGGGTGGATGTTCAAAGCCAAGGCGCGATCCACCGGTCGCGCCGGCCGCAACGCCTTACTTACCCCAGCCGAAGTGATAATTCAGGCCGGCGCGAACGACATCGTCGTGCATCGAGACGTTATTCGATGGCAAGGTGCCGCAATTGACGCCGCAATTGAACTTGCCGAGATCAGCGTGAAGATATTCGGCCTTGGCCGTCCAGTTACCCGGCAGCGCGATCTCAATGCCGCCGCCGACCGTCCAGCCCGCATTGGTGGTGCTCGCCCCGGCAAAGCCAGGCGCGGAAGCGCGGATGTCGCCTACTGCCAATCCGCCAGTGAGATAAGGCAGGATGCCGCCAAAAGCGTACCCGGCGCGCCCGCGCACGGTCGAGAGCCAGCTGTCGCTGGTGCTGCAGCCGGGACAGAGCGCCGCGCTGCTCGTGCCTTTGAGGTTCGACCAGTCGATATCGCCTTCCAGGCCAAGCACGGCATTGCCGAATTGCCAATTGTATCCGGCCGTGCCGCCGACCTGTGCACCCGAGAGATCAATTGACGTGGACTGCGATTGCCACCAGGAGCGTCCCCAGCCGCCGCCGCCATTGGCGCCCAGGTAGAAACCGGTCCAATTATAAACGGGACTCGCTTGCGATGGCGGCGCCTTGTACAAGGGCGCGACCGAAAGATCGGCCGCGGCGGCGCATTGCGCCGCGACCAGCGCGCCAGCGGTGAAAAATGTAGCGACAACTTTTCTCATTCTGCAGTTCTCGCCCGCCACCTGTTATTCAACCCGTTCGCCGCGGCGACATTAGCGGTCCTTGGTTACCCCTGACTTACTCCGTGGCCGCAAAGTCGGCGGTTCGCCATGCCGCCCCCGGTACTTGATTGAGCACAAAGGCAAAATTGTGCCGGGCGGCGGGCGGCACAAGGGCGCTGGCGGCTCGATCTTGGGTTGCCAAAGCCTTGCTCTAACAATGATATAGTAGACCAATCATTAAACGTCCCGTGAGTCATGGTGTAATGAACTGGATTTCCAACGTACGGCCGAAAATTCGCAGTCTGCTGCGCCGTGAGGTTCCGGAAAACCTTTGGATCAAGTGCCCGGAAACGGGTCAGCTCGTCTTCTATAAAGACGTCGAGGCCAATCAGTTCGTCATCCCCGGATCGAATTATCACATGCGCATGAGCGCGACCGCGCGCTTGAAATCGATGTTCGATAATCAGACCTGGTTCGATATCGCCGTGCCGGAAGTGCCGCTCGATCCGCTGAAGTTCCGCGATGAGCTGCGCTACGTCGAACGCCTGAGAACCGCACGCAGCAAGACCGGCTTAAACGATGCCGTGAAGCTCGGCTATGGCAAGCTTGACGGGTTCGCCGCCGTCATCGGCGTCCAGGATTTCGATTTTATGGGCGGCTCGCTCGGCATGGCCGCGGGCGAGGCGGTGATCAAGGGGCTCGACACCGCGGTCGAGAAAGGTTGCCCGTGCGTAATGTTCGCCGCATCGGGCGGCGCGCGAATGCAGGAAGGCATCCTCTCCCTGATGCAATTGCCGCGTACCACAATTGCGGTGCAACGCATCCGCGAGGCGCGCAAGCCCTATATCGTCGTCCTGACCAATCCAACCACCGGCGGCGTCACCGCCTCCTATGGAATGTTGGGCGACGTGCACATCGCCGAGCCTGGCGCTTTGATCGGTTTTGCCGGTCCGCGGGTCATCGAGCAAACCATCCGCGAGAAGCTGCCAGAGGGATTTCAAAAAGCCGAATATCTGCGCGATCACGGGATGGTCGACATGGTTGTGCATCGTCACGAGTTGCGCGCCACGATCGCGAAGCTGTGTCGGCTCTTTCTCAAGACCGCAAGCAGTGTGCCGCAAACAAGGCTGCCGGCGCCGTCTGCGGCCATGGCACCGGCCATAGCGTGAGTGCCGGCAAGGCCAATGCAGCGCCCAATCCAGTGCCCATGGATGCCATGCTGGCGCGGCTTTTGGCGCTGCATCCGAAACGGATCGATCTCTCCCTCGATCGCATCCAGCGCCTCCTGGCAGCGCTTGATAATCCGCAGCGGCGAATTCCGCCGGCAATCCATGTAGCTGGCACCAACGGCAAAGGCTCCACCATCGCCTTTATGCGAGCGGCGCTCGAAGCCGCCGGCAAGAGGGTTCACGTCTACACTTCGCCTAATCTGGTTCGTCTCAATGAACGCTTTCGCCTCGGCCGCGACGGCGGCGGCCGGCTTGTCGACGACGCCGAGCTCGGCGACACTCTGGCGGAGTGCGAATCGAAAAACGGCGGCGCACCGATTACGGTGTTCGAAATGGAGACTGCCGCGGCATTCGTGCTGTTCTCGCGCCATCCGGCCGACATCGCGTTGCTCGAGGTCGGTCTCGGTGGACGGCTCGACGCCACGAACGTGATCGAACGCCCCTTGACGAGCGTGATTACCCGGCTCGCGCTCGACCATCGCGAATTTCTCGGTGACTCGCTGGTCAAGGTGGCGGCCGAAAAGGCCGGCATCCTCAAGCCCGGCGTGCCGGCAGCGGTCGCCGGTCAGCCGCGCGAAGCGCTGGCCGTTATTGAGCGACAGGCCGCGCGACTGCGCGCGCCGCTCAAAGTCGCCGGCGAGGATTGGACCGCAACCGAGGAACGCGGCCGGCTCGTCTACCAGGACCAAGACGGCCTTCTCGATCTGCCCGCGCCTAAACTTTACGGCCGGCATCAGTTCGAGAATGCCGGAACCGCCATTGCGGCGCTGCGGGTGAGCGGATTGAGACTTCCCGCTGCAGCCTTCGAAGCCGCCATGGTTCAGGTGGAGTGGCCGGCGCGCATGCAACGGCTTTCCCATGGCCGGCTTGCCGAGCTTGCGCCTGCGGGCAGCGAACTCTGGCTCGATGGCGGCCACAATGTCGATGGCGGGCAGGCCATTGCCGCCGCGCTTGCCGATTTGGAGGAACGCGTGTCGCGGCCGGTGGTGGTGATCGTCGGCATGCTGTCGACCAAAGACTGTGCGGGGTTCTTGAGAAATTTTTCCGGACTGGCCCGCCGCGTCATCGCCGTTCCGATTCACCAGGACAAGGCCGTGCCCGCCGGCGAGCTCGCCGAAATCGCGGCCAGCATCGGCATTCCGGCACTTTCGCGCCACGATGTGGAAAGCGCCATCGATCTTGCCGGCAAGCTCGACCTTGAGCCGCCACCGCGCATCCTCATCACCGGGTCGCTGTATCTTGCCGGGGAGGTGTTGGCCGCAAACGGCACTCCGCCCCAATGACCGCTTGCGCAGCCTCGCTGCGCCGCGTCACTCAGAGCCTGATCTCGCCGAGATTGACGCTGGCCCCGAGATTGACTTGCAGAATTTTCGAGCGTCCGCCGGAAAAGATCTGAACGGAATAGCTTCCCGAATTCTCATCCAGCTGGTCGAATTTGAAATCGCCGAAATTATCCGTGGTAGTCACGGTGAGTGATGCGCCGTCTTTGACGAGCTGCACGCTCGCGCCCTCAACGCATTCGATGATGCCTTGCCGCTCCTCGGCGACCGAGCCGCCGATGAAGCATTTCGAATAACGCCACAGATTGCGGTAATAAACCCGCGGTCTGGTGCCGAGCTCGGGTTTGAGCACTTCGAGACCTTGTTCACGGGCGAGGCGCGCCATTTCCTCGTCCTCGACCTTGATCGCGCGCATGGCGCCCGTCGGGCAGGATTGCTGCCCGCGCGTCTGTTTCCAGCCGCGGTCGAGCAGATGCGCGTCGAACGGCCAGGCCTGCGGCAGCTGCAACTCTTCGTTCCACCAAATTTGGCCATAGGGGCAGGCGTCGACGAGCTGTCGCTGTCCTTTTGCCTTTTCCGGATCGATGATCACGATGCCGTCGCGGCGCTTGGTGACGACCCCCTTCGGCGCCGCCTTCATGCATGGCGGATCATCGCAGTGATTGCACATGGTCGGAACGTAGGCGACGTCGATCATCGGCGTCTGCCCGCGTTCCTTTTGCAGGATATTTATCCACTTGTGACCGTGCTTCGGCATCGGCGCCGAATAACCGAGCCATTCGTTGCCGACATATTCGTCCATGGCGGCAAGCGTGCACAAATTGCAATTGGTGCACGCGGCAACGTCGATGACCATGTTCCATTTTTTCATCGCGGGACTCTTTTGCGCTCATTGTCACCCAGGCGCGCACGCCGTCATTTCGCCGGCACCAAGTGCGCCTCTTTGAGCGTGCGTTCGATTTCCTTGTCCGGCTCCAGGGCGGCAAAGGCCGCGGACATGTGTTCGGCGCGCCGGTCCCACGGTTCGATCTCGACCAGCGAATTGGCGCCGGCCAGCGAGTGGGTGCTCTTGGTCTGCGTGCGCTCGGGCGTGAGCAGATTGAGACAGCCGCCGCGGTCAACCGATTTACCCGGTTCGCCCATGGGATCGTAGACCGCAGAGGACTCATAGCCATGCGCGACGCCCCGCGGCAGCCGCTGCGTCGGTAAAGCCGCGCAGATCACCGCGCCGCGATCGTTGAACACCTTGACCAGATCGTGCTTGCCGATGCCGCGCGCCTTCGCGTCCTCGGCGTTCATGCGCACGATCCAATAGTAATAGCCATCGATGTTGACCCGATGATCCTCGATGTTGAGCAGGAACGAATCCTTGCCGTCACCCTGGGTGTGGAACGAATATTTCGAATGCGGCGTGAGCAGCTGCAGCGGGTATCGCGCGAACAGTTCACCGGAATGTGCGCCTTCCCACGACGGCTCGTATTTGACGATCGGCGGCCGCTCCGGATCGTTGAAGCGCTTGAGCGAATTGCATTCGAATTCGAGCTTGCCGGATTGGGTCTGCAGGCCGCGGAGGAATTCTTCGGCATAGTCGGACGGCAGCGGTTGCGCTTCGGGCACGTCCTTCTTGCGGTTTTCGTAGAACCAGCGGAACGATACCGGCGCGCGCAGCTTCTCCTTTTCCGCGGGCACGACGAAATAGCCGCGCTTTAGGAATTTCTTCCACGACATATATTTTGGCAGGTCGGAAGCGAGGAAGATTCGCTTCACCCAATCGATCTCGTTGACGCCTTCCGAAAAATAATTGGCAAGCCCGAGCGGTTTGCACAGTTCATTGAAAATCGAGAAATCGGATTTTGATTCGCCCAGTGGCTCGATTGCCGGCGACTGGAAAACGATGACCCGGTGATTGAGCTGTTGCTGGCCATGGTGCCCGTAGCCGCCGAGGCCCGCCCATTCGCTGATATCGGTGCGCTCGAAATTGGTGCAGGCGGGCAGAATGACATCGGCGAATTTTGCTTCGCCCTCGAACCAAATCGACTGATTGACCACGAATTCAAGATTCGGCGACTGATACATACGCACCCAGCGATTGGTGTTGTTCATCGTCGAAAGAATCGAGCCGCCGTATTTGTAAAGCATGCGCACCGGCGCGTGGCCGGGCGCCGGATAGGTAAAGCGCGCGAATTGATGCTCGATCGATTTTCCAATCCAGGGATAGCCTTCGGCCTTGCCGTCGATGATCGCTTCAGGGACGAAAATGCGCGGGATGCGCTGACCGTTGGAATTCATCGTCGGCAGCTGCGGCATTCGCTGGTAGAGCTCGACCGGCATCGCCGTGTTTTCCAGGTCTCCCGATATTCCGCCGTCGGCATAACCGGGAAAATAGAAATTGAAATCGAGCGGGCAGCCCCATTGTAGATTGCCCATGTTCACGCCCGGCTTGCCGAGGCCCTGCATGGCGACCAGGCAAACCATGACTCGCGCCCATTGAATCCCCGTTTGATTTCGGCAAGCGCCGCCGTGACCATTGCCCCAGCCGCCGGGCGCAAGGTAGACGCGCTTCCTGCCCCATTCCCGGGCGAGCGCGCGGACGTCTTTGGCCGGAACACCGGTTTCCTTTTCTTGCCACTCCGGCGTTTTCGGGATGCCATCCTCTTCACCGAGCAGATAAGCTTTCCACTTGTCGAAACCGACCGTGTGCGTCTCGACATATTCTTTGTCGTAAAGGCCTTCCTTGATCCACACATAGGCGATCGCCATCGCCATCGCGACCGATGTCGTCGGCTTCGGCGCGAACCATTTGCCGGGAAGGAATTGAGCGCTGGCGTTGTAATACGGATCGACGTGAACGACTTTGATGCCGAGCTTGGCATCCTTGAGCCATTGCCGCCGCGTCGTGCCTTCCTGCGCGCCGTATGATCCCGAAGTCGATTCCGGGTCGGCTGCCCAGAACACGATCATGTCGCAGTTCTGCAGGCAGTCCTCGACCGTGCCATAGGTCTCCGATTGGCCGACGCGCAGTGTGTAACCCCAATGATGGACGGCGCCCCAGTACCAGCCTTCCCAGGAGTCCGGATTGTGGTGGATGCGCGTCATGCCGACGGCGTTAGCGAACCGGAACAGCGCCGAGAGGTAGTAGCCGACATTTCCCCAGGTGTGATGCGAGCCATGGGAGAAAGCGATCGCACCCGGACCGTATTCGCGCTTTTGGCGTTTGATCTCATCGGTGACGAGTTTGATCGCCTCCGCCCACGAAATGCGCACATATTCCGATTTGCCGCGGTTCTGCGGATTGCGTTCGCCGTTGGGATCGAAATCGACGCGCTTTAACGGATAAAGCAGGCGATCCGGCGAATAGACGATCGACTTTGCGTTCTGTCCGTGCGGTGCCAGCGTCGTCTTGCGCGGCGGGGTCAGCTTTTGTCCTCGCGCCTCGATCGCCCAAGAGGCGCCGTCTTTGTCGGTGAGATCGATGGGCGTCATCCGCAAGATCTTGCCGTCCTTGACGTAAACAAAGACCGGCCCGCCATTCGTCATGTTGCAGTAGCGGATGATGCCGCCGCGAAGCCTGGTGCCGTATTTGAGGCCGGCGGACTGGCTCATCATCAGCGTCTGCGCGAACCAGTTCGCGAGATGCTCCGGCCCTTCGATGGTGAGAACAAAATCTTTCTGGGCGTTGATCTGGTCGAGCCAGTTAATCGGCGGCATCAAAAGCGAAGCGCCGGTTTTGGCGTTCTTGAATAGGAGCTTGATGTCAGGTTTTCGGTGCAGTCCGGCGCGCGAGGTGATGATGCCGTCTTTGAACCTGAACCACCGCCCAATGCCCTCGTCGCGCGTCATGATCTGAGCGACGAAATTGTGCTCTTGGACGTGCCGGTTGAAATGCGGATGCCGCTGCGCGGCGCGCCTGAGGAGCTGCGCCACGCCGAACAGGATCAGCGGCAGTGTCATCCTTGCGAACGCCACGACGTCCTCCTTGCCCCACCTGCGCGCCAGCTGTCTTGTGGGTATGTCCGGCAACACATTGTTGGCAATTCTGCAATAAATCCGGTGCCTTGCACAGCCCAACGGCGGCACTAACGCGTGACGATATTGGCCATTTCGTCTAGTCGTCCCGCCAGGAACAGCCGCATGTTGTCGATGATGAGCGGCATGATGAAGTCCTCATATTCGACGACATAACCGCCGACATGGGGTGTAATGAACACGTTCGGTAGCGTCCAGAACGGGCTTTCTGGCGGCAGCGGCTCGGTGACAAAAACGTCAAAGGCGGCACCGGCGATATGCCGCTCGCGCAGTGCAGTGATGAGCGCCGCTTCATCGACGGTTTGACCGCGCCCGGCGCTGATGTAGTAGGCGCTCGGCTTCATCGCGTCGAACAGTGCGGCGTCGAACAGCGCGGCATTTTCCGGCGCCGCGGGAAGAACATTGATCAGGTAGTCAGCCTTGCTCGCCGCCTCGCACAGGCGTTCGCTCGGTAAGATCTCGTCGAAGCCGCGCACTTGGCGCGGCGTGCGGCTCACGCCGACCACGCGCATGCCGAGCGTCTGCAACATTTCCCCGATCGCGGCGCCGACGATACCGGTGCCGGCGATCACCGCGGTCTTGCCGCAGAGCGTCGACCACAGCCGGCGCTGCCAGACGTGCCGCTGATGATCTTCCACTTGACGTTTGGCGTCGTGAGTGATCGCCAGCATCAGGTAGAGAACGTGCTCGCGCATCGGCACTCCGTGAATGCCGCGGCCGCTCGTAATGAGAACATCCGACCGCAATGACGGGCGACGCAAGAAGTGATCCACACCCGTCGCCAACGACTGGATCCATTTCAGCCGCGGCGCATCACGCAGCATCTGATCGCGGATCTCGATGCCAAACATGATCATTACGTCGATATCGGACAGCTCGCGCGACACTTCCGCTGATTTGTGAAAGAGCACGAAGTCGAGGGCGGGAAACTCCGCCTGAAGTCGATCGCGATAGAGTTCGGCGTGAATATCGACGACGAGAACTTTGACCGCCATGAATGCTGATCCGTCGTGCGAACGCGAGACGCGCTGTTCGCGCTTCAGGCGGCGACCGATTGCGCCAGTCGCAGATATTTCGCCGCGTTGTCCGCGGCAATTGCCCTGCGCACCGGCTCCGCGATCGCGACCTCGTCCATGAACGCACCCGCCTCCTGCGCTGACTCGAATGGATAATCGGCGGCAAACATCACGCGCTCGTGGCCGAGCGCGGCGATGGTGCAATTGAGCGGTTCGGCCGAGCACATACCGGATGTCGTGACGATGAAATTATCCTTGAAATATTGCGACGGTGTCTTGTCGAGCTTGATCGCATAGAAATTCGGTCCGGCCCGACTGTCGAAGCGCCAGAGCAGGAACGGCAGCGTCTCGCCGAGATGGCCGAGGCCGACGCGCGCGCGCGGGAAGCGGTCGAATAGCCCGCCGAAAATCAGCCGCAACGCATGCGATCCGGTTTCGAATGTCCATTCCCAGGTCGCGCGGCGCAATCCCTTGTAGCCGTCCAGCACCGGCGCGGGGCTGATCGGATCGACGGGATGCAGGTAAATGAGCGCGCCCAGCGCCTCGGCGCACTCCCAGAACGGATGGAGCGCAGGGTGATCGAGATATTGTCCGTTGGTATGGCCGTTGATCATTGCGCCGCAAAATTTCAGCTCACCCATGCAGCGCTCGAGCTCGGCGGCGGCGGCGCGCGGATCCTGCATGGCAAGGTGGGCGAATCCGGAATAGCGATCGGGTCGGCGCTCAATTTGCCGCGCCAGAAAATCGTTGGCCGCGCGCGCGCGGCGAACTGCGGTTGCGGTATCGCGCTCCGCCTGCACGCCAGGACCCGCTAGCCCAAGCACTGCGCGGGCAATGCCGGCCTCATCCATCGCGGCGAGCCGCAACTCGCCAAAATCGGTCAGCCGTGCCAGCGCCCTATCCCGGCGTTCCGCCGGAAGGTCGACGACGGTAGGATTCCAGTATTCGATGAAATCGGGATAGAGGAAATGCTCCTCAAGCGCGATCTTTTTGACCATGCGTCTTCCTCGGATGCATCGCGTGAAGCAAGCGCGGTCGCTCTCTGTACCTCATAATGGATATTCGGTACAAACAGCAGTTCCTGGGTGGCTCAAGCAAAATCAAAGTGGAGGAGCTCCGTGACGAAAACAATTCGCGGGGTCACGTTCGAAGAGAACGAAAACAACGCGATGGGGCTGGAATTTTACAACCTGTCGCATCGTTTCGGCTATCAATCGCCGAATTGGCCGTATTTCGAAGACGTCAAGATCGAGCGCATCCATTACATGGCGAAATCGGGCGTGCTGTCGCAGCGCATCACGACATCGATGCACAATACAACCCATATCGACGCACCTGCGCACGTTGTTCAGGGCACGCCTTTCATCGACGAAGTTCCGCTGCCGCATTTTTTCGGTTCCGGCATTGTCATTTCGCTGCCGAAGAAAAAATGGGAGTCGATCACCTATGACGATCTGGAAAAGGCGGCGGGCAAGTACGTGCGCCCGCGCGACGTCGTCATCGTCAATACCGGCTGGCACAAGAAATACGACGATAGCGAGGATTATTTCTGTTATGCGCCCGGCTTTGTGCCCTCGGCGGGAAAATGGTTTGTCGAAAAACAAGTCAAAGTCGTTGGCCACGATACGCAAGCCAACGACCATCCACTTGCGACCGCGATCGGGCCGCAGCGTAACGGACCGCTGCATCCGCATTTGGCGGCGGAATACAAGGAATGGTCAGGTGGACGCGATTGGAAGCAGGATTTCCCCGAATGGGAGCCGGTACACCGGATCCTCTTCAAGGACGGCATCCTCGGGATTGAGAATGTCGGTGGCGACCTCGACAAGGTCACTGGCCGCCGCTGCACCTTCGCGTTCTTCCCCTGGAATTGGGATCGCGGCGACGGCTGCATCATCCGGCTGGTGGCGATCGTCGATCCGAAAGGCGCCTACCGGATCGAAAATGGGGAGAAATTCGCATGATCGTGCGCAAGCTTTCCGAGGCTAAGCCCTACGAAGCGCCGAACCACCGCGATTACAAATCGCTGCGCGTGTTCGGCGCTGAAATGGGCGGTTCGCAAAGCCTGATCTTCGGGATTTCGCACTTCCTGCCCGGCGGCGGCGCCGGTCCCGATGCCTCGCCGCCCGAGAAGATTTATTACGTGCTGGCCGGCGAGCTCACGGTCATTGCCGGTGGCAAGGAGATGGTCGTGAGGACGGGTGACAGCTGCTATATCGGCCCTAATGAAGTGCGCGAGATCGTCAATCGCGGCAACGAAATTTGTACAATCGCGGTCGCGGTGGCGCCGGTGAAGTGAAACTGCCGTCACCCTGAGGAGCGAGCCAACGGGCCCGGCCCGAAGTGTCTGGTCCGATGACAAACTCCGTGACGTGGGTAGACAGTTCAGGCCATCATTCTTCGAGGCTCGCTGCGCTCGCGCCTCAGAATGACGGATCTACAAAGAGAAAACATCATGTCTGACGATCTCTTAAAGAATCCGCTGTCGTTGTTCGATGTCAAAGGCAAGACCGCGATCGTCACCGGCGCGACGGGCGCGTTCGGAGCGCTCGCCGCGCAAGTGCTGGCCGGCGCCGGTTGTAATCTTGTCATTGCGGCCGGCAGCGCCGATGCGCTCAAGAAAATTGGCGCGGCATGCGAAAAGCTCGGCGCCAAAGTCGAAAGCGTCAACCTGCGTCCAAGCTCGGCTGCGCATTGCGACAGGATCGTTGCCGCCGCGGTGCAGCGATTCGGCGGCGTCGACATCCTGGTTCTCGCCTCCGGCATCAACAAAGTGGCAAAAATCGTCGATCAGTCGCCCGATGCTTTTGCCGAGGTGATTGACGTCAATGTCACCCAAAGCTGGCTGATGGCGCGCGCCGCGGGCAAGCAGATGCTGGCACAAGGGCGCGGCGGCAAAGTGATATTCATGTCGTCGGCGCGCGGGCTGCTGGGCCATCCCGCGGGCTATACCGCTTACTGCGCGTCGAAATCCGCCGTTGACGGCATCACCAAGGCACTCGGCTGCGAGTGGGGGGCAACAGGAATCACCGTGAACGCCATCGCGCCGACCGTTTTCCGCTCCCCGCTGACCGCCTGGATGTATGAGGACAATGAAAACGCCACCACCGTGCGCAAGGGATTCATCACGCGCGTACCCAAAGGCCGCCTCGGCGAGCCGTCGGACTTGGCGGGGCCGCTCCTTTTCCTCGCCTCCAAGGCTTCGGATTTCTATACCGGCCACATTCTTTATGCCGACGGCGGCTACACCGCCGGATAGCTGCATGCCGCACCATGGTCTACGGCGCGGTAATCCGAGTTCGAGAGTTGCACCATGAGTAAAGCAAAAATCGCGGTCATTGGCGCCGGGCTGATGGGGCACGGCATCGCGCAAGTGTTCGCCCATGCCGGTCACGAAGTGACCGTCAGCGACACGGTGATGAAGAACCTGGACACGTTGGCAACGCGCATTACTGCCAACTTGCGCGACCTCGGCGAGGATGAAAGTGCGGTTGCGCGGGTGCGGCCTTGCGTCGATCTCGGTGAAGCGGTTCGCGGCGTCGATTATGTGGTCGAGGCGGTGTTCGAGGATTTGGCGCTCAAACAGAAGTTGTTTGCCGAAATCGAAGCCCATGTCCGCCCCGACACGATCCTCGCCAGCAATACGTCGGTCATTCCGATCACCTCGATCATGGCTGGCCTCAAGCGCCGCGAGCGTGCGCTCGGAACACATTGGTGGAATCCACCGTTCCTCGTTCCGCTCGTGGAAGTGATTGAAACGCAATGGACGTCGCCTGACGCGGTCGCCTGGACCATGGATCTGCATCGGGCCGCTGGGAAACAGCCGGCGCACGTGAAAAAGGACGTGCCCGGATTCATTGGCAATCGCTTGCAGCATGCGTTGTGGCGCGAGGCCATTGCGCTCGTCGAGCAAGGCATCTGCGATGCTGAAACCGTGGACGCCGTCATCAAGGCCTCGTTCGGCCGCCGGCTCGCAGTGCTCGGCCCGCTGGAGAATGCCGATTTGGTGGGAACCGATCTGGCGCTCGCGGTCCACAATGTGGTGTTGCCGGCGATCGACAGCCGGCCGGGCCCATCACCCTATCTGCAGAAGCTTGTCGCCGACGGCAAGCTTGGATTTAAATCGGGCGAAGGCTTCCGCAAGTGGAGCCAGGAAGAACAAGCCACACTACGCGCTAGGCTGGTGGCGCATCTGAAAGCATCACGCGACCACGAGAATGTAAAATGACTGGCGGAACAAAAGATTTTCAGTACTTCACCGCCATCGATCGACGCGCCGTCGTGGCGCGCGGTCTAAGTATGCTGGCGGCGCCGGCGGTGTTGCGCGCGGTCGCGGCCGAGGCGCAGTCGAAAATCATCAAGATCGGACACGTCAGTCCGCGCACCGGTCCGCTCGCCGGGTTCGGTGAAGCTGATGGCTTCATCCTCGAGCAGGTCAGGGGTATTTTGGCGAAGGGGTTGGAGAGCGGCAGCAAGACCTATCAAGTCGAGATCGTCAGCAAGGACAGCCAGTCAAGCGGCACGCGCGCCTCAGAAGTGGCGTCCGAACTGATCTTGCGTGACAAAGTCGATCTCATTGTGGCTTCTGCCACGCCGGACACCACCAATCCGGTCGCCGATCAGGCCGAGGTCAACGAGGTGCCGTGCATCACCACGAATTGCCCATGGCAGCCATATTTCTTCGGCCGCAACGGTGATCCGAAGAAGGGATTCGCCTGGACCTATCATTTCTTCTGGGGCCTCGAAGACGTGATCGCGGCGTTCCTGGCGCTGTGGGAGGGCCAGCCGACAAACAAGGTGGTCGGCGGATTATTTCCGAACGATGCGGACGGCAATGCCTGGGGCGATCCGCAGCGCGGTCTCCCGCCGGCGCTGGCGCAGGCCGGTTACCGGCTTATCGATCCTGGCCGCTATCAGGTGATGAACAATGACTTCACCTCCCAGATCACGCGGTTCAAGGAAGCCGGCGCCGAGATCGTCACCGGCAATATGATCCCGCCTGATTTCGCGACGTTCTGGTCGCAGGCGGCGCAGCAGAATTTTCATCCGAAAATCGTGACAATCGGCAAAGCGTTGCTGTTTCCGTCGGTGGTGAATTCGCTGGGGGCGCGCGGCAACGGCTTGACCAGTGAAATCTGGTGGACGCCAAATTATCCGTTCCGCTCAGGCCTGACCGGGCAAAGCGCCCAACAACTTACCGAGGCTTATACCGGCGCCACCAGGCGGCCGTGGTCGCAACCGATCGGTTATCAGCACGCGCTGTTCGAAGTCGCGATCGACGTGCTCAAGCGCGCAAAAAACATCGAGCCGAAATCGATCCTCGATGCGATCGATGCGACGAATTACAGCTCGATTGTCGGCCCGGTGCATTGGACCGGGCAGCCGGTCAAAAACGTGAGCAAAACGCCTCTGGTCGCCGGCCAATGGCAGCGCCGCAACGGCGCCTTCGAATTGGTTATCACCGCGAACAAGCCGGCGCCGGAGATTCCGGTCGGCGGCAGGCTCGAATTGCTGTCGTGAGCTTAAGCGATACGTAGCAACGCGATCATCGCGCGGCTGTCCGGCAACTGCTCGAGTCGCAGCACGGCTTCGATCAGCGCATTCTGTTGCTGTTCCGCCATGGTCGCGCGGGTGAGTTTGTGGAACTTATCGATAATCTGGGCTTCGCTGGCGAAGTTTTGCTCGCTGCCGCGCGGCGCATCGCGGGTGGCGTGCTCGACCGAGCCATCGCGGAAATGAACTTCGATGCGCACTTGGTGCCGGTGCGCCGCGCCAAGCGCAGTGATGGCCGGATCGTGGACGACCTGCACCTTGCGCGAGAGTTCAATACGCGCGCGATCATTGACGCAGTCGGGCGTGAATTGGTCGACAAAGGCGTCGCCAGTGAGAATCAGCGTGGCGGCGCAGAACGGCAAATTCAGTTGCGCGGCGGTCAGGCCTTCCGGCCGATACGGCCAGCCGGCGTGATCGACGGTGACCTGCGACGCATGGACGACAATACGGTCGATATCCGCCGCGGTGAACGGATGCCGCTTGCGAATGTCGGTCAGCGCGTCGAGCGTCGTATGATTGCTGCCGACACAAGCGTAGAACTTCAGTGAAACCCGCATGGTCTCGTAGCGCTCGCCCAGTCCGGCGCTGAGCGCGGCGAGATCGAAGCGGTCCTGCGAGCGGGAAAAGGTGGTGCAGAAGCCGCCATACGGCGCCTCGAACACGTCGGTGATTCCGGTGAATTCCTGACCGGCAAGAAGCGCCGCATAAAGTCCGCTCTGTGCCGCGCGTCCGGCATGCATGCGCTTGACCATGGCGCCATATTGGGCGGCCATCAGCCCGCTGGACTGAGTGCCGGCAATGCCGAGCGCGTGCACGGTTTTTTCCGCGTCGAGCGCCAGCGCGCGGGCTGCCGCGGCTGCCGCGGCGAATACGCCGACGGTCGCGCCGGAGTGCCAGCCCTGGCCGATATGTTGCGGACCCATGCACAAGCCGACGCGCGGTCCGATTTCATATCCGGCAAGCGCCGCCGTGATGAAATCCTTCCCCGAGAGCTGCGCATGCGTTTCCGCCATCGCGACGAGCGCCGGCAGCGTCACGGCGCCGACGTGCAAGATGCCCTCTCGGTGCACGTCGTCGAGTTCGAAGCTTTGTACTTGCGTGCCATTGACCAGAGCCGCATGCACTGACGACAGTTTCCGATCGGTGCCCCAGATCGATGCGTCTCGCGTTTTGTCGCTTTGTTCGAGTGTCTCCCGCAGGATGCGGCACCATTCCAGGTGCGCCCCGTAAATCGCGCAGCCGAGCGAATCCAGAACAAGGAGCTTGAGCCGATCGCAAACCGCGGCGGGAATTTGTTCGTATCGTAATTGCGAAACGAACGCGGCGATCCGGCGCGTGTGGGGATTCTGACCGGTCGCAGCCATAAGCGCGCTCGCGGACCGACTACTTTTGCGCACCGCTGCGCAACGTGAAGCTGTCCCACCACGGACAGATCCCAGGCATAACCTGATAATTGCCCTCGATCACTTGGACCGGCCGGCGATAGCCGTTTGCCGCGTTGGCAAGTCGCAGTGCGCGCGCTTTGTCGTTATCCGCCGCTGACAGCCAGCGCCGATCGTGCCCCCATAGGCTCGGGCCCTCCTTGCGCTCATACGCCTGCCAGCGCTCGACGTCGATCGTGCGCGCGCCCCAGCCGTATTCAACCATGAACGCCGACGGCGTCCATGTGTAAAACGACGTAATGAAGTCGCTGGTGTGCCGGCCGAGCGTCACCGCGACCCGGCCTTCGTCGGCAAGCGCGAGATCGTAACCCTGGCCGACATCATCGAAGCTGAAGAGCTCCATCATGACGTGATGGACCGCGTTCTTTCCGGTCTGAATGAAGGCGAGGCTGTGATGGCGTGGATTGACGTGGAGGAAGCGAGCAACGAAAGGTTCGGAATAATAGTCGGTGAGCCGAAAGCCGAGCGTGGCACCATAGAACGCCATCAGGCAGTCAAGCGTATCCGGCCCATCGACGTTGAGCACGACGTGCCCCAGTCCCAGCGGACCGGTGCGAAAGCCGGAAATACAGCGTCCAGGTCGGAACGGCTCCGTCGCCGTTTGCGCGCCGTGAAAGAATTCCAGTCGGTTGCCGACGGGGTCGGCAAGCACGATCAGCTCCGCAACATGCCGCTCGTCGGCAAGGGCGCGACCGCCGTGCGCGACCTCTATGCCGCTATTGTCGAGATGCGCCGCCAACGCATCGAGTGCCTTGGCGTCGGCAACTTCCCAGCCGAAGAAGCCGATGCCTTCGCCGCCATCGGCATGGACGACGACCCGTTGCTTGCGGTCATCCATGCGGAAGGCGAGCGTTGAGCGTGATTGATCCACGCGTTGCAAGCCGAGCAGACCGGCACCGTAGCCTGCCCAGTCGTCCAGAGCTTTGGCGCGAATGCCGATATAACCGAGCGCTTGCGGAGCCACAGCGTGCGTTATCATGAGCGCCTCGCCGGAATGCTTTTACACCGGCCGGCGCGGCCGCGCCATCACGTACGCCTAGTCCGATTTACCGCTGTTTTCTTTATGATTTGCTGGATGCGAGCGGGCGCAGAACGCAGTCGAGTTCGAGCGCGCCTTCGGCGTCGAGCGCGGCTTGGCTCAATAGCCGCTCCAGGTTCTGCAACATCAGTTTTTGATCGCGGGTTCGCGCGTCGCGGGCCCAACGGCGACATTGATCCGCCCATTGGCTAATCTCTTCGGCTGCAGACTTGAACATTGCACGCCTCTCAAGTCGTAAGCGGTAACGTGAAGGCCGGGCCGAGCAAATGCCGGCCGCGAACCAGCGTCGCGCGCGCCGCGCGCGCATCAAGCGCGGTCTGAAACAGCGCCGGCAATTCGCGCGGCCGCTTGAGCACCGAGCGAAGCATTGCGGCGATATTGGTTGTTCCATTCGGCCGCATCGCGGCGACGGCCGAAACCGGAAGAGAGCGCTTGGCGGGGTCGGTGATGACCCGGATCGCGGCAACCGGAACCTCATGGGCGAGGCCGACGGCCGCCACAATGTGAGATTCCATATCGACGGCGATCGCGCCGGTTTTTAGATAGAGCGCGCGCTTGTCGTCGGGATGAGCAATCGGAGCGGGGACGCCGAGCAACATGCCCGATACCGAATCCGGGATCGTCCGCAGCAATTTCTCCGACCATTGGTGGCTGATCGGCATTCGCGTCGATCCGGAGATCACCGCGGAGCCGACGACGCAGGTTCCAGGCCGCAGATGCGGCGCCAGCCCGCCGGCAACGCCGAAGCTGATAATGCCCGGACAGCCGTTCACCATTGTGCGGGTTTCAGCGATTGCCGCCGTGAGCTTTGCTGCCAAATTGCGGCCGTCACCGCTGCAAATGACATGCACGCCGGGGCCCGCGGCAATGCGGGCTTCGAAAGCCAGACCAACAACGATGATCACGTGACCCCCACCCTCAACAGCAGATCGAAGTACCAAGGCAAGCCCGACCCAGCAATAGCGGTCGAGCGAAGTTTCACGGCTGCGGCCAATCCCACAAGGCAACAGCCGTGCAGGCAGGCTTGCGCTAACCCTTGGTCACGACCGGCGGTGGCGCTTTGCCCTTGCCCACTTGAGCACAGGCGGCAAGGCTCAGGATCGCGAGGATCACTGCGGTTCCAACGGCGACTTTCTTCATGGTGCCCCCATTCCGATAAACTGCACACCCCAAAATAAAAAAGATGCCGTCGCTTCACTAGTGCAGAAAAGCCACAGTTTACAGTCGATTTACGGGGGCTCTTATGGCCCACAACCTGATATGCGGTTGATAAATTTGGAGTATTGCCCTTTTGGCCACTATTTGCGGCCTCGCTGTGTTCACAGGGCTTACCGTCTATTTGAGGCGTGGCGGCGCGGCGGATGGCTGCGGTCGTCGGATCCCGCTTGGGGGCGGTCTTGGTCGCCGCTGCGTTGGCGGGTGGCAACAAGCGACACAGACGACCATTCGCGCGATTACCGAAGCCGCGAGCTCCGCCAGACTTTTGCCGTTTGTTTGACGTGCATGCAGTGTAACCGGGCCATATAGTTGCACTTAGGTTGCCGGGCCGCAGAGGTCAGTGTGAGCGAATTGTTCGAAAGTTCCGCAGCTTACGTCTCGACCGTCTGCTACTTCGCGGCGCTGGTCGGATCCGCCTACGCACTGTTTGCGATCTGGGCGGCACGGAGTTTCGTATGCAGACCACGCCCGGCACCGCTCGCGAACTGTCCGCCGGTCACGATCCTAAAGCCGTTGCACGGAGCGGAGCCGGATCTTTACGCGAATCTCGCGAGTTTTTGCCGGCAGGATTATCCCGCGCCTGTGCAGGTCTTGTTCGGCTTGTCCGATTCGGCCGATCCTGCCGCTACCGTCGTGCGCAGACTGATTGCCGATTTTCCGGATCGCGATCTTGATCTGGTGATCAATGCGCGCTGCCACGGCGCCAACGCCAAAGTCTCGAACCTCATCAATATGCAGCCCGCAGCACGGCACGAGATGATTGTGATCGTCGACAGCGATATCGTTGTTCCGCCCAATTATCTCGCCAACGTGACGGCGAACCTTAGCCAGCCAGGCGTCGGACTGGCGACGTGTCCCTATCGCGGCGTCGGGGCGACCGGAATCTGGTCCCGGCTTGCCGCGGCCGGCATCGATTATCAATTTCTGCCGAATGTGCTGGTCGGGCTGAAGCTTGGCTTGGCGACGCCTTGCTTCGGCTCAACCATTGCGTTGACAAAGACGACGCTGACGAAGCTCGGCGGGCTGCAATCGGTCGCCGATCAATTGGCCGACGACTACGCGCTGGGCATGGCGGTGCGCCGGGTCGGGCTGCAGGTGGCGATCCCGCCTTTCATCGTCACACATGTCTGCGCCGAGCGGTCATTGCGCGAACTCTTGCTTCAGGAGATCCGCTGGGCGCGGACCATTCGCGCGATGGATTCATTAGGTTTTGCCGGCCTGGCCGTCACTTATGCTGTGCCGCTCGCTTTGCTCGGCGTCATCCTGGGCGGACTCACGCCTGCCGCCGCGGTCCTTGTCGTGGCGCTTGCTTGCCGGTTTGCGCTCCAGGCCGAACAGCATCGCCTGTTGCAGCTGCGCAATAGTATATTCTGGCTCGGCCCAATTCGCGACATATTGTCGTTCGTCGTATTTGTCGCGAGCTTTTTTGGTCGACGCGTCGAATGGCGCGGACACCGTTATGGGGTCAAGTCCGACCACACGCTGGCTTACTACGGTGAGGTAGAAACGTGATGCGTTCACTGTTCCTTCAAGCGCCCTCGTTCGAGGGCTTCGATGGCGGCGCCGGCGCACGCTACCAGATGAAACGCGAGGTGAAGTCGTTTTGGTTCCCAACCTGGCTGGCGCAGGCCGCTGCCATGGTGCCCGGCTCCAAGATCATCGACGCGCCGCCGCATGGGCTGACCTTCGAGGACATTGAAGACGATGTGAGATCGCACGATTTCATCGTGGTCCACACCTCGACGCCGTGCTTCAAGTCCGACGTTAAAACGGCTGGCATGATCCGTGCGGTCAACCCGACGGCCAAGATCGGCTTCATCGGCGCCAAGGTCGCGGTTGAGCCGCAGGAAAGCCTGGAAGCGGCGCCGGCAATCGATTTTGTCTGCCGCAACGAATATGAGTTCACCATCAAGGAGCTTGCCGAAGGCGCCGACTGGTCGACCATCAAGGGTCTCTCCTATCGCGGACCGGACGGTAAGATTTTCCACAACCTCGAGCGCGAGGTCCTGATGGACATGGACAGGCTCCCGTCCGTGCTCCCAGTTTACAAGCAGCTCAAGGTCGAGAACTATTTCGGCGGCTATCTCAAGCACCCCTATATGAGCTGGTATACCGGCCGCGGCTGCAAATCGCGCTGCACCTTTTGCTTGTGGCCGCAGACTATCGGTGGGCACAAATACCGCGCTATGTCGATCGATCGCGTCGTCGAAGACGTGAAATACGTCATGAAGGAATTTCCGCAGGTGAAGGAGATCTTCTTTGACGACGACACTCTGACCGACGATCATCGACGCGTCGAGTCGCTCGCTCAGGCGCTTGGCTCGCTCGGCGTCACCTGGTCGTGCAACGCCAAGGCTAATGTGCCGCGCAAGACGCTCGAGGTGATGAAGGCCAATGGCCTGCGCCTGCTGCTGGTTGGATACGAATCCGGCAACCAGAAGATCCTGCACAACATCAAGAAAGGCGTGCTCGTCGAGGTGGCGCGCCGGTTCTCCAAAGACTGCCGCGAGCTCGGCATCGTCGTGCACGGCACGTTCATTTTGGGCTTGCCGGGTGAGACGACTGAAACGATCCAGGAGACGCTCCAGTTCGCCAAGGACGTGAACCCGCGCACCCTGCAGGTATCGCTGGCGGCGCCC
>JBAQBC010000225.1:0-2011 GCA_049286035.1 Xanthobacteraceae bacterium | reverse complement strand
TCAGGTGCAAGCATAACGATGCGGTTCGCACGTACAATTGTGCGCGCACCAGCAACACGCCACGGGCCAAGTGCCGTTAATGGATACAAACGAACTGTCCCACATAGATCTACAAGGTGTAACTTGCATGGCTGCCGATACGCGTGAAAAAAGCATTTTCCCAACTCTCAATTGCGCCAAGACAAATACGGCAGCGACCCGAGCTCCATCGTCCGTCGCCATCTGCGCCGACTGTACAGCCAGCGCCAGCCGAACCGGCTTCGCGACCAACTTTCGCTAAGAGTGCCAAAGGTTGGAAGTGCTAACGCTGAAAGAATGAACGGGCGAAGGGCTGACGCACAAACCGCAAAGGTTCGCGCGAGCGGGCGACATATTCCTTTTCGTCGATCACATCAGACTGACGCCATGGTCCCCGGCTGGCAGCCGACGTCACGTCGTCCTTTCACCATTCTTCCCGCGTTTCGGGAGAGCCTCGCAAAGCGCTCGAGCTACTCGCAGCAAGACTTTGCCATTTATTGGTTTTGCTTGTGGCTCTCGCTCGGCGCCGCCGGTCGAGCGCCTTGGCAAGATTCGACATCCATTTTGTTTCAGAACAACGAACGACTGGGCTAAACTAATTTTCAGGCGGCTCGTCGAGGTTCTCAGCGAGCAACGCCCTCATGGACGGCAGCTGGCCAGCCGAGTAGCTTGATCCCACCCCAATAATAGAAAAGGCCGAAAGCCACGCAAACGATCGCTTGAAGCGCTAGCATGGGCGAATATCTTGGCGGACCTTTCGTTTATTCTACGGGCGGCGGTCTAACCTGCTCGATTTGCGCGCCCGACAACGTATCGCCGGAAGACATCGAGGCGTTTGCGTATCGGCAGCTCGGCGCGACTGAAGATGGCAACCGATGGCGCGTATTTGACAAGAGCAAATTGGAATTTTTACAACCAACCTCAGCCACGCCCGTTCTGTGCAATCATGCACCAAATCGTCTGCATTGGTTCTTAATCGACGCGGCGATAGCGGACAGGTGGGCTAGCGCGGAGGCGCGTTGTAGGGCGTGTGGTGGAGAAATGGTATTAATGAATGTGATCGAAGACATGAGCATGCCCGTTGTCGGGCTCGAGCGCCGCGCCTACATGTGTTCGGCGTGCGGGATCACTGAACAACGCACCGAGATCAACAAACAGGCCGGCGAAAAGCCGCACGCCGAGATAAACGCTATTCTCAATCCGCGACCTATTGTACCGCCTGCAAGAGACGTTAATGAGCGGGCGGCTCAGGGTTTGTTGGCACGGGTCTTGGCCGGAATACGCCGCCGGTAGGAAAACTCGACGGCAAGCGGGGCCTGCGGTTGAGGGTGCGATCTCCGACGGCCTTTGAGCTGCAGCAAGAGCCTGAACGAACGCGAGCGGAGCCTCTGAGAGCTGTCGTGACGGGTCACCGAACGGTTGGAAACCAGGGTGAAGCCAGGCGCAAGACGCATTCGCCTATCAGGTGAGCTTCCGCAAAGTGAAGTTGACGGCTAATCGCCGTAGGCCCGACGCCAGCAGCCCCCGTCCCCCGACACCCCGAAGCCGCCGGTACCCAAGAGCAAACAACTCGTAGAAACCCCGGGAGCTCAGAGCTCCGACTGCCCGGGCTTCTTTTTTGGGACGGTCAGCCACTAATTTCCATTTTTCCGCCACGCGCTGTTGAAAAGCGTCGTTCAATCATTTGCGTAGCAGCGTGCCATCGGACGTTTAGCTGTGGCATGATGCAGCGGATGAGCTGTCTGTCGACAATGCGAATTCTCGGGCTATTCTCGCAAGCGTAACACCTGCTTTGAATTGCCGCTTTAGTCTTTTGCCGCAAACATTAGAGGGGTTCACGTAATTCCAGGCTGCGCCACGGGGCAGGCCGCAGCAGCGACGTGCGCGTGCGGAAGCGCGACTAATCACCGTCCGCTGCTTTGTCACAATGGCGCCATCCCTCGCAAGCGTGTACGACATGAACACACACAGGAGGTTGTCGCCAGGCGGCACG
>JBAQBC010000224.1:0-1984 GCA_049286035.1 Xanthobacteraceae bacterium | reverse complement strand
CCGGGTGAAGTTCTGAGGGCCGTCGTTGCGGGCCCCGCGGGGCGCCGGCCCCCGCCCGCGCGGTCATTCCGAGGCGGCCAAAGGCCGAGCCCGGAATCCATAACCTCAGGTTAGGCAGAATTCGCGCGGAGTATCGTTGGCAGGAATCGAGGTTATGGATTCCGGGTTCGCGGCCTGGCGGCCGCACCCCGGAAGGACGATGAGCACTCGGTCCCGGAATGACGGTCACGGCGGCCTTGACCGTGCCGATGGCCGAACGTAAACCCAAACGCTCGTAGGGCGGTTAGCTCAGCGGGAGAGCACTTCCTTGACATGGAAGGGGTCAGAGGTTCGATCCCTCTACCGCCCACCAGTCTTCGCTCCCGCAGCGAGTGAAGACTGCCGCGTCGAAGCTTTAGCGAAGGCGGGCCGCACGACCGATTATCTTGCCGCTATCTTAGCGCCGATCCGCGCCGGCGCCCGAATCTCCGGAAAACCAAATAGGCCCAGAGCACAGCCATCAATCTGTCGACGAACCAACTGCCAAAAATATAACGCTGGGTACGCACTGACATATCACGACCCTGCCGTCACAACGTGTCCTCAACAGGTTTGTTCTGACCCATCGTAGAGGATGGAGATTTACAACAAATAAACGAGCAAAAACGATTCACCTACGCGCCGCCTGCACTGATCCGCACCGTCCGCTATCGCAGCGAGCAATGGAAGCGAATCAATACACCGCCCGGCCGCCGGAAATATCGAACACCGCGCCGGTCGAGAACGAGCAGTCCTCGGACGCGAGCCACGCCACCAGCGCCGCGATCTCGTCGACCTCGACGAAGCGGTTCATCGGAATCTTCGACAGCATGTAGTCGATGTGCTCTTGCTTCATCTGCGCGAACAATTCGGTCTTGGCCGCCGCCGGCGTGACGGCGTTCACCAGCACGCCGGTCGCCGCCAATTCCTTGGCGAGCGATTTGGTCAGCGCGATCAGGCCGGCTTTCGATGCCGAATAGTGCGAGGCGTTTGGATTGCCCTCTTTGCCCGCGATCGACGCAATGTTGACGATGCGGCCGTAACCGGCCCGCACCATGTGCGGCACGACCGCGCGGCAAGTCAGATACGGCGCGACCAGATTGATTTCGACGACCCGCCGCCACACCTCGGGCGCAAGCTCCCAGAGCGGCGCATTGCCGCCGGTGATGCCGGCATTGTTGACGAGGATGTCGATCTTGCCGCACTCGCGCAAATCGGCCGCCACCGCCCGCGCGATCGCGGCGGCGTCGGTAACGTCGACCACGGCGGCGTGAACGCGGCCATCGCCGTTGCCTTCACGCTGCAATGCCGCGCCGGCCTTGTCGAGCGCCGCCGCATCGATGTCCCACAACACCACCGTGGCACCGGACGCGAGCATGCGCTGCGCGATGGCAAAGCCGATGCCACGCGCGCCGCCGGTGACAATCGCGGTACGGTTTTTTAGATCGATGACGTTCATGAGCGATCAACCTCTAACCCGTCATTGCGAGCGAAGCGAAGCAATCCAGCCAGCACCTACGACCTGGATTGCTTCGTCGCTGCGCTCCTCGCAATGACGAGCAATCAAAACTTCACCCGGTCCGCGCCCTTGAGCCCAAGCAGCGCTCGCGCCTCGTTCGGCGTGGCGATCTCGCAGCCGAGATCCTCGACGATGCGGCGGATCTTGGCGACCTGCTCGGCATTGCTTTTGGCGAGCTTGCCGGGGCCGATATAGAGCGAGTCTTCCAATCCGACGCGCACATTGCCGCCGATCATCGACGCGGCGGTGCAGAAATTCATCTGATGGCGGCCGCCGGCCAGCACCGACCACAGATAATCGTTGCCGAACAGCCGGTCGGCGGTGTGCTTCATGAAGAACAAATTGTCGAGATCGGGGCCGATGCCGCCGAGAATGCCGAAGATCAGCTGCAGGAAGATCGGCGGCTTGAACATGCCGCGGTCGACCAGATGCGCGAGATTATAGAGG
>JBAQBC010000223.1:0-1604 GCA_049286035.1 Xanthobacteraceae bacterium | reverse complement strand
TCCGCGGGTAAAGAAAGGCTATAGACCCGGGAATCTAGGACAATATTTTGCTCAAACAAGACAGCCGACCCGGAATTGGCCCTTGGTTGTTTGGCTCCAGTTAGTGGCGCTCGGAAATGTCCGCTTTCGGGAGTAAAGCGGACATCGAGATTTGAGAGCGTCACGTCCGCTTTTGACCCGATTCAGAAGTCGAGCACTCAAAATTGCGTGATGCACAACGGCATCAGGTCACGGGATTCTGCGCTACTAAGAATCCGACGTGCCCTCTCTTTGTCCGTCAACCCTAACCCTTCAGACGCTTGTTGCATTCGCTGTAATAGCCGCCTCCCTTTTCAATCCACCGCAGTCCGGCGTTTGCATTATTTGCTTTGTTGGCCCTGTACTGATCGAGACAGGTGTGCATACGCGCCTTGCCAGCTGCCTCACTCGAATATTTGGAAGAAACGGCGCTCGGGAACACCGCGTTGCCGGTCGCGGCTGGTGCGGACATTGGTGCCGCTGCAGGCTTGGTTGTTGTCGGTGCTGGCGGCTGGGCAGCAGTAGGTGCCGGTGCGGCGGTCGCGGTGGCCCCGCATTGAGCTTTACGGAAGTCATTCCATTTCATGCCGTTGAGCGTTCCCGCGTCTTTGGCCGCTTTGTATTTGGCGCTGCACTCTTGCATTGAAAGCGCATGCGCCGATGTGCCTTGCAAAGCGATGGCTGCAAGAAGTGTCGTGGTACACATGGCAACGTAACGTATGATCATGACTATGTTCCTCTTGTTAGGTCACATACGTGCTAGACAGCGGGCCCAAATTGACGCGTGACGGCGAGGGCCATTCAACCATCATCGTTTCCGCCACTGTTAATTCAGGCCTTGATATCGCTGGGCAGCTTACCGCCATTGGCGGCGAGCTTCATCATGATCTGCTTGTGCAACCATACATTCATAGTGGCAGAGTCATTGGAGTCACCAGTGTACTTCAATTCCTTGGCGAGTTCTTTGCGCGCGTTCAGACTACTGTCGAGATTGAGAGCCTTCATCAGATCGACGATGGAGGTTCGCCACGCAAGTTTCTCACCCTTTGCTGCTGCCGCCTTATCCACGATTGTTGCTACATCGACCGTTTGCGCCGGAGGAGCGCTTGGCGGTGCCGTAGGTGACGCACTCGCTTGCGCCGAGCCGTGACCGAATATCGCGCCCATAATGCTTCCAAAAATGCTCATGGCCTTTGCTCCACGTTGCCAGAGATAACCGCGCATCTTTCCTCGCGGTATTTTCCCCTGCGTTTCGCCAGTAAGCCGACCCGCAATCCCCGGGGATCATGCCTCCTGGCGCGGTCGAGTGCCAGGGTCTCCGATCCGGTTGGTTTTCGCAAAGCTGCGGCCGTTGCTGGGAAGGCCTCGGACCCGCGCTCACACACCTTAGCCAGCGAGATGTCTGCTCCTGGCCCAAAGCAGACATCCTGATCGCGTGGGCGAATGTCTGCTTTCGGGGGGCGGGCTCAACCGGTCAGTGCAACACCGCTTGTAGTCTATCGGCAGGGGTTTCGAACCCCAAGGTCTTGCGGGGGCGTTGATTGAGCCGCCGCGCGATTCTGTTTAGGTAGTCTTGCGAGAAGCGT
>JBAQBC010000222.1:0-2326 GCA_049286035.1 Xanthobacteraceae bacterium | reverse complement strand
CTGATGTTGTTCGGATTTTTCGCCCCGCATACGCTGCCGCTGATCGCGGTGATGTAGAGCAGCACCCACGGCAGCCCCGTCATCCTGAGGTGCGAGCGAAGCGAGCCTCGAAGGATGACTGGTTGGGGCCGTCGCCCTTCGAGGGCCTCGGAGCTTGTCATCGGGCCGGCCACTTCGGGCCGGACCCGTTGGCGGCCACCTCAGGGTGACGGACCGATCTTAAAAATTAATCGCCCGCTTGGCGACCGCGAGCGCCGATTCCTTGATCGCTTCGGTCAAGGTCGGATGGGCATGGCAGGTACGCGCGATGTCTTCGGACGAGGCGCCGAATTCCATGGCAACAGCCGCCTCACCGATCATGTTGCCGGCGTCGGGCCCGAGAATGTGCACCCCGAGCACGCGGTCGGTCTTGGCGTCGGCGAGAATCTTGACGAAGCCTTCGGTGGTCAGATTGACCCTGGCGCGCGGGTTGGCGGCGAAGGGGAATTTGCCGACATTGTAGGCGATGCCGGCTGCTTTCAGCTCTTCTTCGGTTTTGCCGACCGAAGCGATCTCCGGATAGGTGTAAACAACGTTCGGGATCACGTCGTAATTCACGTGGCCGGCCTGTCCGGCGATGATTTCGGCGACCGCCACGCCTTCGTCTTCGGCCTTGTGCGCCAGCATCGGGCCGGCAATCACATCGCCGATGGCATAGACGCCCTCGACACTGGTGCGAAAATGCGGATCGACCAGGATCCGGCCGCGATTGTCTTTTTTGACGCCAAGCGCTTCGAGGCCGAGGCCCTCGGTATAGGGCACGCGGCCGATCGCCACGAGAACGACATCCGCTTCAAGCGTCTCCGCGGCGCCGCCCGCCGCCGGCTCGACCTTGACCTTGAGCACCTTGCCCGAGCTGTCGACACCGGCGACCTTTGACGACAGTCGCACCGCGATGCCCTGTTTTTGCAGGATGCGGTGGAATTGCTTGGCGACTTCGCTGTCGATGCCGGGCAGGATATGGTCGAGAAATTCGACGATCGTGACGTCGGCGCCGAGGCGGCGCCATACCGAGCCGAGCTCAAGCCCGATGATTCCGGCGCCGACGATCAGGAGTTTTTTCGGCACTGCGGGCAATTCCAGCGCGCCGGTCGAGGACACGATGCGCTTTTCGTCGAAATCGATGCCGTTCAAGCGCGTCGCATCGGAGCCGGTGGCGATGACGATATTTTTCGTCTCCAGCAGCTGCGCTTTGCCGTCGGCATTTTTTACTTCGACTTTGCCGGGCGCCACGATGCGGCCGGTGCCATGGAAGGTCTCGATCTTGTTTTTCTTGAACAGATAATCGACGCCTTTCACGTTACCGTCGACGGCGCCTTGTTTGTATTTCAGCATCGCGGCGAGATCGATCGCCGGCGTGCCGACCTTGATGCCCATGTCGGCAAATTTATGCGCCGCTTCCTCGTAAAGCTCGGACGCGTTGAGCATCGCCTTCGAGGGAATGCAGCCGATATTGAGACAGGTGCCGCCGAACGTGGCCCACTTCTCGACCACCGCGGTTTTCATGCCGAGCTGTGCGGCGCGAATGGCACAGACATAGCCGCCGGGGCCGGAGCCGATGACGATGAGGTCGTAGGGCATAAAAAACTCCCGAACTACTAATTGTCATGGCCGGACTTGATCCGCCCATCCACGTCTTCTGTCGTGCGCCCTTAAGACGTGGATGCCTGGCACAAGACTCTACACTTGGGCCCGCCAGAGGCTGGACCCGAGTGCCAGGCATGACGAAATCACAAATCCAGCACCAGCCGCGCCGGATCCTCCAAGCACTCCTTCACGCGAACCAGGAAAGTCACCGCTTCACGGCCATCGACCAGGCGATGGTCGTAGGACAACGCGAGATACATCATCGGCCGCACTTCGATCTTGCCGGCGACCACCATCGGCCGTTCCGCAATCTTGTGCATGCCGAGAATGCCGGATTGCGGCGCGTTCAGAATCGGTGTCGACATCAGCGAACCGTAGATGCCGCCGTTGGTGATGGTGAAGGTGCCGCCCTGCATCTCCTCGATCTTCAGCGCGCCATCGCGGGCGCGGCGGCCGAAATCGGCGATCGCCTTCTCTATGTCTCCAAGCGACTTTGCATCGCAATCGCGCACCACGGGCACGACCAGGCCGCGCTCGGTGCCGACCGCGATGCCGATGTGATAGTAATTTTTGTAGACGATGTCGGCGCCGTCGATCTCGGCATTCACGGCGGGAATTTCCTTGAGCGCCTGCACGCAGGCGCGCACGAAGAAACCCATGAAGCCGAGCTTCACGCCGTGTTTCTTCTCGAACAAATCGC
>JBAQBC010000221.1:0-8041 GCA_049286035.1 Xanthobacteraceae bacterium | reverse complement strand
TCGTCCGCGCCTTCTTCGCCTTGATCCCGGGACTTGCCGACCGCGCGCCGATCAAAAAATGGGCCGCGCTCGCGGCGCTTCTCGTCACCGGCTTTTATCTCATCCTGTCCGGCAATCAGGTGGCGACGCAGCGCTCGTTCATCATGATCGGCAGCCGCGGCGATCCGCCGGCGGATTGCAAGGCGACCGTCATCGGCCGAGCGATGTGGCGGCAACGCGGCACGCTCACGTTGAGCCGCCGCGGCGCCGATTTCATTATTGAGTCCGCGCGGCCGAGGAATTTCGACCGGCCGTGGTCGCCGGCTCCCGTGCCGCGCGAAGCCCTTGCCGCTACCTCCGGAGAATCCGGCCAGTCGGAGATCGGCAGTCGCACGCGTGACGCGACGCCGCGTCAGGAAGACATCGAAGCGGATGAATAAATCACCGTCACCCTGAGGTGGCCCCGGAGCGGCCCTCGAAGGGCGACGGTCTGTAATGGGTCATCCTTCGAGGCTCGCTTCACTCGCACCTCAGGACGACGATAAGGAATTCCGTTTCGAGCAATTAGGTCAATACCGCCGGAACAGGCCGACCAGCTTGCCCTGGATGCGCACGCGGTTCGGCGGGAGGATGCGAACCTCGTAGGCCGTATTGGCCGGCTCAAGCGCAATCGAGGCGCCGCGGCGCCGGAAGCGTTTGAGCGTCGCCTCTTCGTCATCGATCAACGCCACGACGATATCGCCGGTATCGGCGGCTTCGACGCGTTTGATCAACGCCATGTCGCCATCGAGAATGCCGGCCTCGATCATCGAGTCGCCGCGCACTTCGAGCGCAAAGTGCTCGCCGGTGGAGAGAAGATCGGGCGGCATATTGATGGTGTGGCTGCGAGTCTGGATCGCCTCGACCGGCGTGCCGGCGGCGATGCGACCCATCACCGGCACCGCCACAGGGCGGCCGCCGTCATCCTCCGAGGCGGCGCGGACGCGGCCAAGATTGCCCTCGATCACGCTCGGGGTGAACCCGCGGGCGCGGGCCGCGCCAGAGCCCATCCCAGATCCCATGCCATGAGCGACCGATTCCGGAAGCTTGATCACCTCAATGGCGCGCGCCCGGTTGGGCAGACGGCGGATGAAACCACGCTCCTCGAGCGCGGTAATGAGGCGGTGGATGCCCGACTTCGACCGCAGGTCGAGCGCATCCTTCATCTCGTCGAATGAGGGGGGAACGCCGGCTTCCTTGAGGCGCTCATGGATAAAGCGCAACAGCTCGGCTTGCTTGCGGGTCAACATCGGCGCGTCCTCTCTTCACCCGCAAGGTCCCTGGAAGGCGGCCTGCGGTCGAAAACAAATCATGAACAGACACTATCCGTTCCATATGTGTTCCGCAACCATTAATTTCGGGTGAAGAAATCGAGCGGGTGGACAAACCGCACGCTAACGCTCGAATTTAACGATCGCGCAGCGGCTGCCCGCTGCCGAAGCTGGCGCGTAAGGCTCTCGAACGATGAGGCAATCGGCCTTCGCCAAAGGCACCATCATGGAACTGTCCTGAACCGGAAACGGCGTCGCGATCGGACCTTCGCCGGCGTGCCCGAGCGTGGCGCGCAAGTAATCGGCGCGCTCGTCGTTCTCCGGAAGGTCAGAACCGAGCAGTGCCGATTCGGTCGGGAGCGCCAAATCGCTGCGTCCGCTCATGCGCCGGATCAGCGGCACCAGAAACAGGAACGCGCAGACATAGGCCGAGACCGGATTGCCGGGGAGCCCGAGTACCTGCATGCCGCCGAGCCGGCCATGCATGAGCGGCCGGCCTGGCCGCATGGCGACCTTCCAGAACGACAGCTTCATGCCCTCGGCGGCAAAAGCCTTGTGCACCAGGTCGTATTCGCCAACCGAAGCGCCACCGGTCGTGACGAGAATGTCGGCCGCAGCTTCACGCGCGGCCCGAACAGCGGCGATGGTCGGTTCGAGCTCGTCCTTGACCAGCCCGAGATCGACGACGGCGGCGCCGTTCTGGCGCGCCAGCGCGGCGAGTGCAAAACCGTTGGAATAGACGATCTGTCCCGGCCCGGGCTCCTGCCCGGGCGGCACCAATTCGTCGCCGGTTGCGAACAGCGCCACTCTCGGGCGGCGGTGCACCGGCACGTTCGGATGGTTCATGCCGGCGAGCAGCGCCAGATCGCGCGCGGAGAGCCGGTGGCCTGCCGTGAACAGCGTATCGCCGTGGCGAAAGTCGAGGCCTTGCCGACGGATGTGGCGGCCCTTGCTCACCGGCTTTAAGACAGTGACGGCATTACCCGCGCGTTCGGTGATTTCCTGAACGACGACGGTATCGGCGCCCGCCGGCATGACACCGCCAGTGAAAATTCGCGCCGCTTCGCCGGCGCCGACGGCAGCCGTGAACGGCCGGCCGGCGGCGACTTCGCCGATCACGCGCAGCTGCACCGGGACATTCGCCACGTCGGAGGAACGCGCCGCATAGCCATCCATCGCCGATACGTCGGCCGGCGGTTGGGTGCGCAGCGCTTTGAGATCGGCAGCGAGCACGCGGCCGAGCGCGTCATCGAGCGCGACCTGTTCGGGCGGCAACGGCGCGGCATGCGCGAGCACGTGGTCGAGCGCTTCCGCTACCGAGATCAGCGCCACCGCATCACTCCTGTTTGAGCATGATCTTGTCCGAAAACCGGTTCCCACTTTTCGGGATCATGCTACGCGATAATGGCCGGAGCGGCCGCCGCGCTTCTCGACGAGCCGGATGCCTTCGATCCGCATGCCGCGCTCGACCGCTTTGACCATGTCATAAATGGTGAGGCAGGCCACCGATACCGCAGTGAGCGCTTCCATTTCGACCCCAGTCTTGCCTGCGACCTTGACCCGCGCGCGCACCACGATGCCCGGGAGATCGGCATCGGGCACGAGATCGACTTCAACTTGCGCAATCGGCAGCGGATGACAGAGCGGAATGAGTTCGTGCGTGCGCTTGGCGGCCTGGATGCCGGCGATGCGGGCGGTGCCGAGGACGTCGCCCTTCTTGGCATTGCCTTTGCGCACGAGCGCCAGCGTTTTCGGCGCCATGATCACGCGGCCCTCGGCGATTGCAACGCGTTCAGTCGCGGCTTTCCCCGAGACGTCCACCATGCGGGCTTCGCCGCGGCTGGTGAGATGGGTGAGCTTTTTGCGTCGCCGCGGCACGGTTCACCGCATCCGTTTAGTGGGTGAGCGCAGCACGGCGCACCAAGAGCGCGCGCGTGGCGGCCGCCACATCGCTTTGGCGCATCAGGCTCTCGCCGACGAGGAACGTTGAAATCCCCGCTTTGGCGAGCCGTGCCAGATCGTCCGGCGTGAAGATCCCGCTTTCGCCGATGACGATGCGATCGCGCGGGATCAGCCGCGCCAGCCGCTCGCTGGTTGCAAGCGTGGTGTTAAATGTCTTCAGATCGCGATTATTGATACCGATCAGCTTGGACGCGAGCCGCAGTGCGCGGTTGAGTTCGTGTTCGTCATGGACTTCGACAAGCGCCTCCATGCCGAGCGCATGGGCCGCACCTTCCAGTTCGGCGGCGCAAGCATCGTCCACCGCCGCCATGATGATCAGGATGCAATCCGCGCCATAGGCGCGCGCTTCAGTCACCTGATAGGGATCGTACATGAAGTCCTTGCGCAGCACGGGCAACGCGCAGGCCGCGCGCGCCTGCCGTAGATGATCGAGCGCGCCGTCAAAAGACGGCCCGTCGGTCAGCACCGAAAGGCAGGTCGCGCCGCCGGCAGCATAGGCTTTCGCCAAAGCGACGGGATCGAAGTCGTTGCGGATCAGTCCCCTCGATGGGCTTGCCTTTTTGATCTCGGCGATGAGCGCATAGTCCTTTGCCGCAAGGCGCTCCGCGATCGCCTTGCTAAAACCGCGCGGCGCGTCGGCCGCCTTGACCTCGCGCTCGAGCGCCGCCAGCGGGCGCGTCCGCTTGGCCGCGGCGATCTCCTCGCGCTTATAGGCTGCGATCTTTTCCAAAATGTCAGCCATCGTTCGACACCACGATTAGGCGATCGAGCCGGCCCTCGGCTTCGCCGGAATCGACCGCGTGGGCGGCAAGCTCGTAGCCGGCCTTGAGATCCTTGGCCTTACCGGCAACGACGAGGGCCGCCGCCGCGTTCAATAGAGCGACATCGCGGAACGGCGTCTTCTTGCCTTCCAGGACGTCTTCGACCGCCTTGGCATTCGTCGCCGCATCGCCGCCGCGCAGCGCCTCCGGCTTGACCTTGGCCAGGCCGACGTCTTCCGGCGAAATCTGAAAATTGCGGATGGCACCGTTCTCAAGCGCAGTGACGCTGGTCGGCCCCGACGTCGTAATTTCATCGAGCCCGTCGGAGCCATGGACCACCCAGACGCGATCGGCGCCGAGGTTTTTCAAAACTTGCGCCAGCGGTTCGGTCCAATGCTTCGAAAACACCCCGATCATCTGGCGGCGCACGCCCGCCGGATTGGACAAAGGGCCGAGCAGGTTGAAGATGGTGCGCGTGCCAAGCTCGACGCGGGTGGCGGCGACGTTCTTCATCGCCGGATGGTGCGCCGGCGCGAACATAAAGCCGATCCCGGCCTCGCGGATGCACAGTTCGATCTGCTCGGGTGACAGCTCAATGTTCACGCCCAAGGCGGAGAGCACATCGGCGGCGCCGGAACGCGACGACAATGCGCGGTTGCCGTGCTTGGCCACCGGAACGCCGGCGCCGGCGACAATCAGCGCCGCGCAAGTGGAAATATTGAACGAACCCGAGGCGTCGCCGCCGGTGCCGACGACATCGATTGCGTCCGGCGGCGCCTGCACGCGCAGCATTTTCGCGCGCATGACGCTGACCGCGCCGGTAATCTCCTCGACGCTTTCGCCGCGCACGCGCAACGCCATAAGGAGCCCGCCCATTTGCGACGGCGTCGCTTCGCCGGACATCATTTGCTCGAAGGCCGTGGCGGCTTCCTCGCGCGCGAGCGCGGCGCCGGTTGCCACTTTGGCGATGAGCGACCTGAACTCGACCGTCACGGCGCGCCCCTCAATTGACCCGCGCCCGCGCCGGGCGAGCAGCGGCTTCATTAGAGCCGCGCCGTCCGCTCGCGCGATTCCACGCTTGCGCGATGTCGAGGAAATTTTTCAGGAGCAAATGACCGTGCTCAGACGCGATGCTTTCGGGATGGAATTGCACGCCATGCACCGGCAGCCGGTTATGCGCGAGCCCCATCACCAGGCCGTCCTCTGTTTCCGCCGTCAACTCGAGATCGCGCGGCATACTCGCGCGCTCGACCACCAACGAATGATAGCGCGTCGCCTTGAATGGCGCATTGATGCCGCGAAAGACGCTCCCGCCGCGGTGCTTGATTTCCGACAGCTTGCCATGAACCGGGACCGGCGCGCGCACCACCTTGCCGCCGAACGCCTGGCCGATCGCCTGATGCCCGAGGCAGACGCCGAGGATCGGGATTCGCGGCGCGGCGGCAACGATCAGATCGAGACAGATGCCCGCCTCGTTCGGCGTGCACGGGCCTGGCGAGAGCACGATGGCGTCCGGCTCGGCCGCGACGACATCGTCCGCCCTCACCTTGTCGTTGCGATGCACGTCAACCTTGGCCCCGAGCTCACCGAGATAATGCACGAGGTTGAAGGCGAAACTGTCGTAATTGTCGATCAGAATGATCATGGGCACACGCGTATCCCGGCCGCTGTTAGACACGCGCGCGCAAAGGGGGTCAAGCCGCGCCGGTTAAAGCTGTTTCACTCCGCCGTCGCGCCGGACAATTTCGCCATCGCGATCCATTTCGGCAATTCGCTCACCAGGAAATCGGCATAGTCGGCCGGTGTGCCGAACATGGCTTGGGCTTCGAGCGGTTTCAGCTTGGCTTGCGTCGCCGGATCTTTAAGCGCGGCATTGGTGGCGCGGTTGAGCTTGTCGACGATGGTCTTCGGTGTGCCGGGTGGCGCGACGATGCCAGTCCAGGAACTGGCGACAAAACCCGGCACGCCATTCTCCGCCATGGTCGGCACGTCGGGCAGAACGTCGAGCCGCTTCGGCGACGGCGTTCCGAGCGGCCGTAATTTTCCGTCGCGCAATTGCGGCAACAGAATCGAACAGGTCTCGACCGCAAGATCGATCTGGCCGCCCAACAGATCGCTCAGCACATTGGCGCCGCCGCGATAGGTCACCAGCACGACATCGATATTGGTGAGACTTTTGAACCAGGCGGCGAGCATGTGCGGCGGCGCGCCGTTGGGCACGCCGAAATTGAGCTTGCCCGGATGCGCTTTGGCATACGCAATCAGTTCGGGTAAGCTCCCGACCGGAGCCTTCGGGCTCGCCACCATGACGTAAGGCACTTCGGCCACCATCGCGACCGGCTCAAAGCGTTTCGGATCGTATTCGACATCGCGATAAAGCGTCGGCCCGATCGCAAGCGTCGCGGCGCTGCCAAGGAGAAGCGTGTAGCCATCGGGCTCGGCATTGGCGGCGATCTTGCTGGCCAGCGTCGAGCCGGCCCCGGGCCGGTTGTCGACATAGACTTGTTGTCCGAGCTGGCCCGACAGCGCCTGACTGATCAGCCGACCCATGACATCGGTCGGACCGCCGGGCGGGAACGAAACGATGAGACGGATCGCACGGCTCGGATAGGCTTCATCGGCCGTGGCGATCGGCCCGGTTGCCAGCACGGAGGTCGTGACGGCAAACAGCAAAAACCAAATCGTAAAACGGCGGCGCGCAATCGCTTTCGCGAGCGTCTGCATCAATGCGAGCTCCGATCCGTCCCGGGCAGAGCTCACTATGATGCGCGAAATCAGTTTGCGGCGGAAGGCAGGGGAATCCCCCTGCGCGGCAGCCGCGCGCTTATTATTGCGCAGCGGGTTCCGCCGCAATCATCCGGATGTCACGCGGCTGGGCAAGCGGAACGCGCCCATCGCGCGTGCAGGCGGCGTCGAAATACGGCCACGCCTTCTCACCACATTCGGTACCGAGCGGACGGATATCGGCACGGTCGCCCTTGGCGCCGACGACCGGCGCGCTGGCGCCGACCTGCGGCGACAAACTCGGGAAGGCCACAAACACAGACGCAGCGATCGCAGCGATGGCGACGGCATAAGCGGTCTTGATCATGACACCTGATCCCTGCCTGCGCCCCATCGACCGACAAAGGAGACTTGCGAGATTCGTTGGGGCTTGTGTGTTTCTTGAGCGCGCGGACTTTTATCGACGCCCAGAAACAATTCTTTGATTTGAGTCACAAATCCGACGTTTCGCATAATGCATTGATATTATTTATCATTTTTACACAGCGGGAAGGTTTTCGAAGCCAATCGCCGTCGCCGGCAACCTTGCAGGAAGCTCCGAATCATCAATAGCGCTGAGCGTGGCCGCCTTGCGGTGACTCGGTGCGCGCGGTAGGACGCGACAATGCCCGCCGCCACATCGCGAACCAGCCAACGCATCGCCCTCTTTGCCGGATCGTTCGATCCCATCACCAACGGCCATGTCGATGTCGTCGCCAAGGCCGTGCGGTTTGCCGATCGGCTGGTCGTTGCCATCGGCATTCATCCGGGCAAGACGCCATTGTTCTCGGTCGACGAACGGCTGGCGATGATCAATGAAGTCTGCGCGCCGCTCGCCCGCGCTGCGAGCTGTGAACTGTCCGCCGTCACCTTTGCCGACCTCGTGGTCACCGCGGCCCAGCGCGCCGGCGCGACCATGCTGGTGCGCGGCGTGCGCGACTCCACCGATTTCGACTACGAAATGCAGATGGCCGGCATGAATGCGGCGATGGCGCCGGAGATCCAGACGGTGTTCCTGCCGGCCGCGCCGGGAGTGCGCCCCATCACCGCCACTTTGGTCCGGCAGATAGCCGGAATGGGCGGCGACGTTTCAAGCTTCGTGCCGGCGCCGGTTGCGGCGCGGTTGAAGAAAAAATTCGTCAAAAAGTGACCTAAGACGCCGCCCCATCATCTGAACCTCACCGACGGGAGATGACATGACCCGCGTTCTTGCCGTACTGTTTGCCATCATGTGTGCAGCCTCAGCTTCTGCTCAACCCGCTCAGC
>JBAQBC010000220.1:0-2195 GCA_049286035.1 Xanthobacteraceae bacterium | reverse complement strand
CCGTCAGCGCCAGCATCGAAACCGACGCTCGGCCCTTGCCAGAACACGCGCACGTCACCGGCATTTCTTGTATAGAGCGTGCCGTCGCCATAGCGCAGGCCACCGATAAAAGCACCGCTCGCCTCTTGACCCAGAACATAGCCGTTCGGTAGGCCCCACTGGCTCACCGCTTTCTCGACTATCTCGGCAAGACCGCGCGACACGCCGCCGAAGAACCGATGTCCGGCGTCGATTATTTCGTTGGACGAGAACTGGTTTGTGGTCGGCGGCTGCGACGGAGGAGGAGCGACCCCGTAGGGTGGTGGTTGGGGCGGAAGGGTCCCGGTCGTCTGGGCCATGACAGGTGTGGACGCGACAGCCATCAAGCCGGCGATAGCAGCGACTCGTAAGCTGACAACCATGGCAGCCTTCCCCGGTAACCCAGCAATTCTAGGACAACGCCACGAGTAAGTCAGCGAAAAGGTCGGTGTCGATGTAGTGCAATTTGCTACGCGCTGGTCTCGAAGCACTTCGCTGGCTCGCTTATTGTGCCTCAGCCGCTGTAGTCAGGGGGACAGCCATGGAAATGCGGATGATGGGTGGTCGTGTTTCAATCGTCGCTGGGTAGCGCCGGCAACTTGATCAAATAATCAATCAAGCGATTCCAAGCCTTACGCTCGAACTGTTGCAAGGCACCTCGTGACATCGCGGGGAATTTGTTTCTTAAACGGCGCGCCTCATGCAAGTCGGCGAACGCCTCCACAACCACACGATCGGCTGGCTCGAACCGCTGCGCGCGTTCCGGTTTTGCTCGGGGGGTCCCGCTCCCCACGCCAAACCACGCCATGACAGCTTACCTCGATCTCGACTTCCTCATCTTAGAGCTGCCAACCACGCGAATTACCTCAGCGCCCCACCAGAGCGCCTCGACCGAACAACTGGGCAGCGAACGATGCGACCATTCGCAAATGACCGAGGGGCCTAGCGAGGGCCGGGCGTAAGTCGTCGTTTGGGTCGCGGTGGCCAATGTCACGCGCCAGCTCTTCAAGGCCGGTCTGCAGGCGCAACAAAACGGCGAGGTCGTCTGAATTCCCGGCGCTACTCGCAGCAGGGATAGTGCCAGGGAATGCGCAAATTTCGTGCGACTTGCGATGAGCCGTATACAGTCGATAGCACGCTCTAATTTCGCCGGGAGTCATCCCATGCCCTCAGCAGCTCTTACCCCATAAGTCGAACCACTGCCCTTTGTTCCCCCGCAGCGCGCACCGGCGGCTCTCGCTGCAATGCGGCACGGCTTCTTCGCGCGTGCGGTAACCACCGCGCCGGCATTCAATCGTCAAAGTGGACGGGTCCGCGCATGCCGCTCGGGCCAGTCAACCTGAGAACGGGAGGCGCGGCGGATTGCGGTCAATATGGCGAAGCTGCCGCAGTTGTTGCTCGGCTTTTAAAGCGGTAGCCGCGCGTAAGGAGGCGCAGCGGGCTACGAGTTCACTCGGCCGCTATTAGGAAGAACTGAGTGTCACTTGTCGCTGGCAAGCTTGCTTTTGACGCTGCCTGTTGACGCTGGAGCCTTGCTCGCGCAATGAGTTCAGCCATCCTAGCTTTGTCGGCTTGCAAGTCGCGATCCATCAGCTCGCGACGCGACGATGCGGAAACGAAGCCGCACATCGGGAGACGCCTCCGTTTCAGCCAACAATTCAAATTCCGAAGCGCGCTCTCGATAGAGCCGTATCCGCGCGAAATCGTCCAACACTGACATAGATCGACAGGCCGAACTGGAATAGATGGAGCCAAGTCTATGTAAAAACCGCCACGGGGTTATCCTGATCCCGACATATCCACATGAAATCCCTTCTAACAGTGGCCTACCACGCTCATAATAGGCACGCATGTCGTTGCGTGAGCCTACCCACCCTGGTCTTGGGATCATTGAACAGTGTTTGCCGTCGCCCGCTAAGGCTCCGCCGAGCGGCCCCGGTTGGCTCCACGAGTTCAAACACGACGGCTTTCGCATTCTGGCGCGGCGCGATGGTGCCGGTGTCCAACTGATTACACGCACCGGTAACGATTTCTCGTCCCGCTTCCCCTCTATCGCGATGGCGGTGAGCAAACTCCCGGTTCGCTCTTGCTTGATCGACGGCGAGGCGGTCGTTTGCGATGAGAACGGCGTCGCAGTCTTTGAGCTAGAGCGGATTTCGGCTGGGTTGAATCGGGAT
>JBAQBC010000219.1:0-3066 GCA_049286035.1 Xanthobacteraceae bacterium | reverse complement strand
TTTGGGTCATCGCACTTTAAAGTGCGCGCTTACGATTGGGACCCGATCCGCGCAGAGCATTATGGCCAGCGGCTTCACCGCCGCACAAACAGGCCGGACACATGACCGCACCCGACCAATGCCGCAGCTACGTCAGAAAGTTCCGCCTGTTCTATTGAACTTCTGTGATGGCCAGACTTGATTCTGCACCTTGCCGTTCTTCGGCATCTCCAAAACTGCGCAAAACTTCGCTCATAAGATCGGAAAGTGTAGGACGAGGCAGGGCGGCAAATGGTACTGGGCGGATAAGGTCGACCGCGGCGAGGCCGAACCGTGCCGTGAGGAGGCCATTGAGCACGCCCTCTCCGAGTCGCGCCGATAATTTGGCCGCTATGCCGTGTCCCAGCAGCTGTTGAATTAAGTTGTCGCTCGCAGCCAGTCCTCCGGTCACCGCCAACTGCATTACAACTTGCCGTACCAATCGAGCGAGGCTGAGCGTACTCGGTCGTGCTCCGTAGAGAAAAGCAAGCCGACGCACCAAAATCAGTGCCGTCCCGAGGACAAACAAAACGTCAACGACAGCGCGTGGACTCAACGCGGTGATGACAGAGACTCGCGTAGCCGCCACGCTGATTAGCTTACGTGCCTGCTGATCCAATGGCGTCATAAGTTCGCGCTCAGCAAGTCGCACCATGTCAGGACCATCTATGATCTCACCGAGATGACCTTCTAAGTTGGTGCGGCCGCGGGCCAGGTGGGGCATTTTCCGCGTGAGAGCCAACAGCTCGTGCACAAGTGCGCGGGCCTCGATACGATTACCGCTTGCGATCATTTCCGTAGCGCGCAAACGGAATTTCTCGACGGTTGCCAGCCGCATCAGGCCAGTCGTTTCGCGAACGGCAATAACAAAAAGCGAAACTGTGGCCAGGATCCCGAGAGTCAATCCAAGCCAGCCGAGTTCCTGATTGCGTGCAAATAAATCGGTAATCAGGCCGCTCACGGCAACGCCCATGGCGAGCAGCATCAGACCACCTAATGCACACCAAAATAGCATTGCCCAACGGACGCCGCGTCGTGACGACCGAGCTGAATTATCAATTGTAATAGCCAATGCCTCGAACTCAGGTTCCGGTTTCATCTGTGCACGGCGTTCCGATGACGCACCTTTCTCCATGGCCGAATCGACGATCAAATGATCCTGATCAAGCCGGAAGACAGCTGGCGGGCGGTGTTGCCATTTTTTTCTCATACGAGCTGATCTCCGATCAGAAATTGCAGCGCCCTGTCGAGGCGAATATGAGGCAGAGCAGCTACACCATTTTCCGTTAACTCCAGTACGGGCGGTCGGACGCGCAGAAATCGGAAATCGACGTTCTGCGGATGACTTGTGGCAAGTCCGCGAAAGGCATTTTTATCGCTCCGAAGCAGTTCGTTGGGGTCATCAGGCAGGTCTCCAGGAAAGATTGCTGCTTCGGTTTCTCCATCAAAAATCTCTCCTGCTATTGCCTCGCCGGCAACGGGGACGCCAAGGACACAGGGAAGTTGCTGGCGTCCTCGCCGTACCATTGCCTCGCGGGTCGCGCGAACAGCGGCAAGAGCAACAACGTCGACATGCGCCCCGGCGAGCTCGGCCTTTGCCGTTGCATGTTGGGTCATGCGCTTGAGGATAGTCTCAAGACGGTCATGGCTGGTGTGATGGAGATGGTCTGTCTTGGTGGCGGCTAGGAGAATCCTATCGATTCGCGGGTGCAGCAGCGCGCTCAAAAATGTTTTTCGTCCCGTCTGGAAGCAGTCGAGGACTTGGTCAAGTGCATGTTCAAGGTCAAGAAGCGCATCCGGACCAGCGTTGATCGCAGCCAAGGCATCCACCAACACGATCTGCCGATCAAGTCGGGCAAAATGATCGCGGAAAAACGGGCGAACGACGACCGTCCTGTAAGATTCGTATCGGCGTCGCATCATCGCCCAAAGCGAGCCGGTCGGCGGAGGTCCCTCAGTTGACAGTTCGAGGGGCGCAAAGGTCAGCGCGGGCGTATTTGCGAGATCGCCGGGCATTAGAAAGCGACCCGGGGGCAGCAAACTCATCGCATAATTTTTGTCGCGGCATGCTCTTAGATAAGCAGTGAAGAGCCGCGCTGCGGTAAGCGCTTCTTGTTCATCCTCGGTGCCCTCCGGATTCAGCGTCGCCAGATGTAAATGCCAATCTTTGGCAAGGTCTGCGCGCGGACGCTGACGTGAAAGGCGCAGGCTCTCGGCCGCCCAAACCTCATAGCTTTTGGTGAGGAGCGGTAGGTCGAGAAGCCATTCTCCTGGATAGTCGACAACATCAAGTGTCAGCGTATGTTGGTACCCGCTTAGTGATTGATATTCGATCACAACGCGCAATTCGCTGATTTGCTGCGTCGAATCCGGCCAACAGCGTTTGCCCACGAGAGCACTTATGTGGTTCTCATAGTCGAAGCGTGACACTGCATCGTCCGGCTGAGGTGCCAGATAGGCGCGGGCTATCCGGCCGGTAGCCAGCGCCTCGAAAACCGGAAAGCGTCCGCCGCGTACAAGGCCATGAACTAGCGCGGTGATAAACACGGTCTTGCCAGCGTTTGAAAGACCTGTAACGCCGAGCCGAACCGTCGGATTGAACAAGTGTGCGCCAAACTCGGCGAGGGCTTGCGTCGCCAGCCGAATTTGTTCAAAGAGATCGGCCAACCAAGGGCTCCTTCACGGCTGCGTCAAAGCGGCGTCATTTTCGCCCTAACCAAACTTCTGCCCGGGGTAATTGAAAATCATCCCTTTCAGTAGCAAGCTGAGCGCCCCGAGATTGGGAGAGCGAAATGAGTATTCTTTGGACCATCATAATTGGGTTTGTGGCGGGCGTGATCGCGAGATTCTTTCACCCTGGCAACAAGTATGAGCCCACTGGGTTCATCTGGACGACCGTGCTCGGGATTGTTGGAGCTTTCGCAGCAACATATCTCGGCCAGGCAGTCGGGTGGTATCAAGCTGGCGAGAGCGCGGGTTTCATTGGAGCAATCGTTGGCGCAATCATAGTCCTGGTGGTGTGGGGGTTTATCGCGCCTCGTTTTGAGC
>JBAQBC010000218.1:0-7453 GCA_049286035.1 Xanthobacteraceae bacterium | reverse complement strand
GCTCTATACCGAAATGCTAACCACCGGCGCGGTGTTGCACGGCGATCGCGCCCGGTTGCTCCGCTACGACCCAGCCGAGCGTCCCTTGGCGCTACAGGTCGGCGGCGCCGACCCGCGCGCGCTGGCGCAGTCCGCGAAGATCGCCGCGGAGTGGGGCTTCGATGAAATCAATTTGAACGTCGGCTGTCCATCGGACCGGGTCCAGGAAGGCCGGTTCGGGGCTTGTCTGATGGCCGAGCCAGGGCTGGTTGGCGACTGCGTCGCTGCGATGAGGGCCGCCGCGGCGATACCGGTTACAGTCAAGTGCCGCATCGGCATCGACGAACAGGATCCCGAAGCGGCGCTTGCCGTTTTTGCCGACGCGATCGAGCGCGCCGGCGCCGACGCGTTGATCGTGCATGCCCGGAAAGCGTGGCTGAAAGGTTTGTCGCCGAAAGAGAACCGCGAAGTTCCGCCGCTCGACTATGACCGCGTCTATCGCCTCAAGGCCGCGCATCCGCGGCTGACAATCGTGCTCAATGGCGGCATTGCCGGCGTTGCCGAAGTGCGCGCGCATCTTGATCGGGTGGACGGCGTCATGATGGGCCGTGCGGCCTACCAGCAGCCGTGGCGGCTTCTTACCGTCGATCCTTCTGTATTTGGTGATGCGCCGCCGTTAACATCGCCGCATGCCGCGGCAGCAGCGCTCATTCCCTATATCGAGCGCGAGCTTGCAGACGGCGTCCGACTTCACGCCATCACGCGCCACCTGCACGGATTGTTCCAGGGCGTGCCGGGGGCGCGCGCGTTCCGCCGACAGCTCGCCGGCGCCGCGGCCTCGCCACAAGCCGGCGCGGCATTGCTGCGCGAGGCGCTCACGTTTATCGTCGACGACACGCTGGCGCGCGATCGAGTCGCCGCGTGACGGTCAGTTAAGCTTGCATCCGAGCAAGCGCATGCGAAATGTGAAAGTGAAATGCCGCTCGGCGTTCCCTTGAGCGAGCTGTTCTGGCTCGCACTAGCAATAATCATCGCGGGCGTTATCACCGGGCTCCTTGCCGGACTGTTTGGTATCGGCGGTGGCGCGGTCATCGTGCCGGTGCTGTACGAAGTGTTTCGCCTGCTCGGCGTTCCCGAAGAGGTCCGCATTCAGCTCTGCATCGGCACCTCGATCGCTATCATCGTGCCGACGACAATCCGCTCCTATCTGACGCATCGCGAAAAGGGTCTGGTGGTTCCAGGGGTCATACGTGCGTGGGCCGTTCCCGCCGTGCTCGGCGTCGTGTGCGGGGCCGTCATTGCCGCCTTCGCCCCGTCGGAAGTATTCAAGATCGCCTTCGTCGTGATCGCTACATTCATCGCCAGCAAATTTCTGTTCGCGGGAGACCACTGGAACCTGGGCAGCGAACTGCCGGGCACCGCGACAATGAGCCTCTACGGTTTTGGCATTGGTCTTGGGAGCTCGTTGATGGGCGTGAGCGGCGGCTCGCTGTCCAATATTATTTTGACGCTATACGGCAAGCCGCTTCACAATGCCGTCGCCACGTCGGCAGGATTGGGCGTGCCGATCACGATTGTCGGCACGCTCGGCTATGTCGTCGCCGGCTGGCCGCGTCAAGCGCTGCTGCCACCGCTCTCGCTCGGCTTCGTGTCGCTGATTGGGCTCGCCGTGATCGCGCCACTGTCGAGCCTGACCGCCCCTTACGGCGCCCGGCTCGCCCACCGGCTGTCGCGCCGCGCGCTCGAAATCGCTTTTGCGATTTTCCTCTTGCTCGTGTCGCTGCGCTTTGTCGTAAGCCTGTTCTGACAAATAGCGAGCTTCGCTCGACCCGGGAGTGCCACTCTCCCGGATATCGCAAAGCAATTTTCGGGCTGCTTATGCTTACGGATATCCTTTGAGCATGAGGCGGTCGCCGTTGACCTGCCAGCTTTGCAAGCGGTTGAGAAAGCTCATGCCAAGGAGGCTCGTGCGCAATTGGCCCGGCTGCACCACCAGCGCCTCGACCGAACGTTCTACGAGTTCGCCCATGGCGACGCGGTCGAGCGTCACCGGCGCGGCGCGCGCGCGCCCGTTCGCGGTTTCGATATTGACGGTGTAGTTCAGCAAAGCGAGCGGCAAACCGGCCGCTTTGGCATCCTCCGCCGTGAGCACAACCGAAGTCGCGCCGGTGTCGACCACCATATGTACCCGCGCGCCGTTGATTTGTACGGAAATCGCAAAATCTCCAGAGCCGGTGCGCGCCACCTCTGCGGTGCGCCCGTGCGAGATCACATGGCCGGGCATCAATTCCGCCATCACGCGGTCGGCGACCTGGTTCACCTCGTAACGATAGGAATATCCGATCACCAAGACGATGCCGATGACGGCCCACAACAGCGCGCCCATGATCGCCTCGGTCAAACGATCGCGAAAAATGGCGAACAGCGCGGCGGCGAGGAAGACGAGGATTGCAAGCTTGTAGGCAAGCCAGCCGAATTCGTCTGTTGTCAGCGGACCGACCGTGCCGGTGCCGTGACGTGCGATGAGCACGAGAACGGCGACGACGAGCCCGAGCAGAAGAAGCCACAGCAAGCGCTGACGCACGGTGACTATCCTCTAGAACCGTGCTGGCAGGCTCTCGGGCGTGGGTTGCGCCGGTGATCGCGCGGCATAAGCGCGGTTGCGTGCGACGCCATTATCGGTCTCGGTGAGAGCATCGGCAGCGGAATCAGGATGCAAGATAAAGCGGCGACGGCGGAACGCAATCCCCTTCGCTTCTCTCCATCTCTTCGGCGACAGCATGCGCCGGGAGCGAAGATTGATGATTCCTCAACTGGCCGCTGGTGGCGCGCGCCTGACTGAATCGCGGCCCGCTCGAGTTGCCGTCGGCGTGCTGGCGAGCCCAACTGCGCCGCGGTAAGGTTGCGCCGCTCAATGGAAAGGCGACGGCGATGAAGCTTTACGATGGCGGCCGTGCTCCGAATCCGCGCCGCGTACGCATTTTTCTGGCCGAGAAGGCTATCAATATCCCCGCCGAACAGGTGGATCTCGGCGCATTGCAGCAACGGACCGAAGCCTATACGGCGATCAATCCGATGCAGCGCGTGCCCGCGCTGGTTCTGGACGATGGCACGGTCATTGCCGAATCCATAGCGATTTGCCGCTATTTCGAGGCGGTTCAACCGGATCCGCCGCTATTCGGCGTCGGCGCGGTGCAGAGCGCTCTCGTCGAAATGTGGAATCGCCGGGCCGAACTTCATCTTATGTTTCCCGTCACTAGCGTGTTCCAGCATCTGCATCCGGCTATGAGCCGGATGGTCGACCCGCAGGTGCCGCAATGGGGTGAGGCGAACAAGCCGCGGGTGATGCAATTTCTTGAGTTTCTCGACCGTGAGCTGAAGGACCGGGCTTATGTCGCAGGCGCGGATTACACTGTCGCTGACATCACGGCACTGGTCGCGGTTGACTTCATGCGGGTGTCGAAAATGGCGCTCCCGGAGCGCTTGAGCAACCTGCAGCGCTGGCACAAGGCCGTTTCCTCACGGCAGAGTGCCGCGGCGTAGCCTTCAACGAAGCGGTGCCGGCGAAGCGATGGCGGCAATGCCGTAGCCCTCGCTCGACGTGACTATCGTTGATTGCCCGGTGAGAAGAAAAATTCCGATCAGGCCGAACGCGACGTAGAGCGCCGCCCAAGTCCAAATTCCACGAGAAAAATTGCGCATCACGCCGCCTTCCGATTTGCATTCGCTCAGCAAAACGCCGGTCGCGCGTTTGGGTTCCACAAGTCTTGTATGCGACACCGGGAAAATGCCTCGGGGTTGCAGGCACGCCTTCTATAGAACCCGAGACGAAATCCTGCAGTGACAAAAGTAACAGGGCAGGGGAGTAAAACGCGTAGGGCGGATTAGCGAAGCGTAATCCGCCATTTCGTTGCCATCGCACGGCGGGTTACGCCTTCGGCTAACCCGCCCTACAATCATTCCCTTTCGCGTGCTTTGGCCGCGCGCAACAGATGCCGGTACGTGCCGTCGAAGACCGTGTCGGTTCGCGACGTCCAGGTGGTGTCGGCCGCAAGCGCAGGTCGGCTGCCGTGAATGCGACGCCCGCGCAGCTCCCGTTCCGCCGCTTCCTCCTCGTCCATTGCCGCCAAAGTGAAGTCTGCGATCAGCGGCAGTATCAAGATCTGCAGCATCGGCTCGCCTGGCCGAAAGATATGCGTGTGTCCCTCGACCGGGGATTTGAACACGACGAACGAAATCATCGGCCACCATTCCGTGCGCAACAGCGCAGGCACCGCGATGGGAACGGTGTCGGTCGGATCGGTGTAGAAACGCGGATGAGGTTCGGTGCGTACAGCCCAATCTTTTGATACTTTCAGATCGAGCAGCAGCTGGTAGGTGTAATAATCCTGCCCAAAGCTGCGAAACGGCGGCCACATCAGGTCGCCGCTATTGTCAGGACGCGGTCCGAAATCGCCGTCAAAAACAAGCTTGCCGCTTTTCCTGCTGACGCGAAGCTCCTTGTCATAGGGATAGAAGACCTCGATGCCGTACTGCGCCCCTTCCGTGAAGGGTGCGCAATGCCAGGCATATTCCTGCGAGCCGTCGCTGCGCGGCTCTGGCTGGCCGGCCCAGCCCGGCATTTCCAGCTTGGTCCGTCGCGGCGCGAGCCGCGGGTTTATCAGCCGGAATTTGACCTCTTGCATGTCCGCCGTCCGAGTTAATTGCGGCCTCCACGCCGCCGGAAAGGTTGGAAAACCAGGCTAGAAAAGCCGTAGCTGAACAAAGAGTTCCCGTTTGCAGCAGGCTTCAGGCAGCCTTTCGACCATTCTCACCGGCCTTGACTGAGGATCGTGTCTTTGCGCGCGGGCTTAGCAGAGCGTGCGGCCGATCGGCTGCACTGTTTGGGCCGAGCCGAAAGCTGCTATCACCTTCCTTTGCCGCTACTCGTAAGCGCAGGTGGCGCGGCAAAAAGGAGCCGCGCGGAGGCCGGCCGGGTTCTATAGAGTTTGGTTCTCATAAGCTGGGGAGGTTTTTTTGCCATCGCTTCGCCTATTCGCCCTCTGCGTGGGGCTGTTGGTGGCGGCCTCGGTCGCTACGGCCGACAATTGGCCCAGCCGGCCGATCAGGGTCATCAGTCCATTTCCCGCTGGAAGCGCCTCCGACACCACGGCTCGCGTTGTCCTCGACAGCGTCTCGCAGTTCGTCGGCCAACCGATGGTGCTCGAGACCAAACCTGGTGCCGGTGGTATCGTCGGTTTCGCCGACGTCGCCAAAGCCGACCCCGACGGCTACACGTTTGTGACCAGCTCAAGCTCGCTGGGCACCGGCTCGGTTTTGCATCGTCACCTACCTTACGATCCAGTGAAGGACTTCGTGCCGGTCGTGATGTTCGGCGTTCAGCCCAACGTGCTGGTTGCCTCTAAGGAGAGCGGGTTCAAGACCGTCGCTGATTTGGTTGCGGCCGCCAAAGCCAAGCCAGGCGCGCTCACCTTTGCCTCTGCGGGTATCGGCTCCTCGTCACATATGGCCGGGGAGCGGCTGCGGCTTGCCGCCAATATCGATGTGCGGCATGTGCCGTTTCGCGACGGCGGGCTCACCGAAGTAATGGCCGGCCGCATCGACTACTATTTCATCCCGCTGGCGGCCGCTGCGTCGGCGCTGGGCAGCGGCAAGCTCACCGTGCTTGCGGTCAGTTCGCCTAAACGCGTTGCCTTGTTGCCAGATGTGCCATCGATCGTCGAGGCCGGTTATCCGAAAGCTGTATTCCGGTTTTGGGTCGGATTGTCGGCGCCGGCGCGCACGCCCGCGGCGATCGTCAGTAAATTGCACGATGCGACCGAAAAGGCGCTGCAGGATCCCGGCTTGAAAGAACGGCTGGCGAAGCTCGGCGTCGAGCCGGACCCGATGAGCGTCGAGGCGTTCGGCAAATACGTCAGAGATGACATCGCCGGGACCGCGCAGCTCGCCAAAGACGCCCATATCGAGCCGTTGGATTGATCAGTTGTCATTGCCGGACTTGATCCGGCAATCCATGCAGTCGTGCCGCCAGCATAGACCGCCGGCGTAGGCGAGCGAAGCGACGCCGTTCTGCGAACGGCTATGCCCGGCGGTGACGAGGTGTATTCAGCGATTCAATAACGCGATCAGGCTCGACGTGTCCCAGCGTTTGCCGCCCATCTTTTGGATTTGCGAATAGAACTGGTCGACCAGCGCTGCGACCGGCAAATGGGCGCCGTTGCGGCGCGCTTCCGATAAGCAGATGCCGAGGTCCTTGCGCATCCAATCAACGGCAAAGCCAAAATCGAATTTGCCTGCAACCATGGTCTTATAGCGATTCTCCATTTGCCAGGATTGCGCAGCGCCTTTGGAGATCGTGGCGATCAGTTTTTCGATGTCGAGTCCGGCCCGCATCGCAAAGTGCAAAGCTTCCGCCAGCCCCTGCACCAGTCCGGCGATGCAAATCTGGTTCACCATTTTGGCGAGCTGTCCCGAGCCTGGAGCGCCCATCAGGTTGCAGGCGCGCGCGTAGGCGGCGATCACTTTCTCGGCGCGTCCGAACGGGCCTTCATCGCCGCCGCACATCACCGTGAGCACGCCATTCTCCGCGCCGGCCTGGCCGCCTGAAACCGGCGCGTCGACAAAATCGAAGCCGCGGTTTTTGGCTTCGGCGTAAAGCTCGCGCGCGATTTCGGCGGAAGCCGTCGTGTGGTCGACGACGATCGCGCTCTTGCGCGCGCCGGCAAACACGCCGTCCTTGCCGAGCATGACCTCGCGCAGATCATTATCGTTGCCGACGCAGACCATGACAAAGTCCTGCCCATCGGCCGCCTGTCGCGGCGTGGGCGCTCTCTTGCCACCGTACTGCGAGACCCATTTTTCCGCTTTGGCCGCGGTGCGATTGTAAACCGTGACCTCGTGGCCGCCCTTCGCCTTGAGATGCCCCGCCATCGGGTAACCCATGACTCCGAGCCCGACGAATGCGACCTTTGCCATTATCTCCTCCGTGCTGCAGCATGGCGCCGAAACAGATACTTCCGGCCGGATCATGCTCAAAAATCAAACGTTCAGGCATGCTCATGGCCCGGGCGGTGGCGGCGCGTCAACACCGATTGGCGAGATTGACCGCCGCACCGCCTGGCCTATTTAGAGGGCGAACTTTGCCGGTGACCCCGATATGAGTGCCTCGAAAGACGACGTTCTTGCAGCGCTTGGTCAGATTGCAAGCCCAGAGGGCGAGCCCCTGCCGAGGACCGGCAAGCTTTCGGATATCGTCGTCGCCGATGGCAAAGTGTTCTTCTCGATTACGGTTGACGCTGGCGCCGTTACGGCCTGGGAAGCCGTTCGTGAACGCGCACAAAAGGCGGTTACCGCTCTGCCCGGCGTGCAGTCGGTGATGGTGGCGCTCACGGCGGAACGCTCAGGAAGCGCCGGACCGGCCCGCGGCGCGCCGCCGCGCCCACAGGCCTCGCCAGCGGGGCGAGCACGTCCAGGT
>JBAQBC010000217.1:0-5240 GCA_049286035.1 Xanthobacteraceae bacterium | reverse complement strand
GGAAGGACTAAAGCATCCGATGCGATAAGTTATTCCCCTTGTTTGGCGTGCTGCATGCTCTTCGGAGACGTACCATGATGAGGCGAGAAAAATTTGCGATCGCGAACATCTACGTGCCGGTAAAGCGCCGCGCAACGCTCAAGCCAGAGACCGTCCAAGAGATCGCGCAGAGTATACTGGAAGTCGGACAGCAAGTACCTATCCTGGTTCGGCGCGATGGTGATCGCTTCGTCCTCGTAGACGGGTTGCATCGCCTCGAAGCGTGCAAGGCATTGGGCGAAGAGACGATCTCCGGATACCTCACCCAATCCCCGAAGCACTAATAGGCCAAGTCTTCGTACGAAAGGCGCCGCGGTCGTAGGTGACGCGCGGACGCGCCCTACTGTTACAGATTAGATAACCCAAGGAACCGCGAACATGGAAGACCACGACACGCGTCGAAAAATCATTCGCGAATGGATGGCCCTTACGAAGGAAAAGCGACAGACCGAAGAACAGGTTGCGGCATTCGCCAAAAAGGCGGCCCAGCAAAACGAGTTCCATCGCAGTCGGCGCGATCCGTCCCAGAAATTTCGGCGCGATCCGTACCAGAAGTTAATGGGATGGCTTTTACCGCGCGCTGGCAAATCGTGATCAGGCGGCTCAACCGCGTTAGAGATGCCGCTTGCTGCGGTGTATTGGGATTGAATAGGGTGGCCGAGCGATCGACTTCCGCCTTTGGCACAAAGCGGACATCGAGACGGCGCTGAGCAATGTCCGCTTTCGGGGGAATAGCGGACACCGCTCGGCTTCCACTTAAGGACTTCCAACCTGTCGCCCCAACCCGCTACGATGCCTCTGTGAAGAAAAACGTAGACGCATCCCGATCATCGAATTCGATCCCCTAATGCCCCTTTCAGAGCGGCGCGGGAAAGAACAGCAACGATGATGGATTTACTGTTCGCTGGTGTCGGGTGGACCGACCTCGCGCTCACCCTGAACCGGGTCGCGGTCGGAGCATTCTTTATGCTCTCGGGATATCACAAGTTGTTCAACGCAGAGCGTCATCGTTCGTTCGTCGATGAACTCAAGACGCTCGGCGTTCATGCAGTGGGTTTCAATCAATGGTGGGTGCCGTTCGTCGAGTTCACCGCCGGTGGCGCCGTCCTCGTCGGGTTCCTGGCGCCGCTTGCCGCCCTTGGCCTGCTTTTCCTCATCCTCGTCGCCATCGCCACGTCCGGGCGGCAGCGTATCAAGCTCTACAAGCCGATCGATGAAGCGGATCGCATCGACGATTGGCTCTATTTACCAGAGACGCTTTATGCCTTTATGTTGATCGTAATCGTCTCGGCCGGCGCCGGGCCGTACAGCCTCGATGCTCTGATCCTCGGCCTGATGAACAAGCACGTCGCGTAAAGCCGCGTGCCCAATGGTTAGTTTCTTCCGAAGCCGCAGCACGCCGGCAAACCGCCGACATCATGAGTGACCCGCCATGATTGTCACAAGCTTTCCAAAAACTGGGCGTGTTATCGAGCACACCTTGATACCGTTGAAAGACGGTGCGACGCTGGCGGCCCGCATCTGGCTACCGGACGATGCTGAAAAGAACCCGGTTCCTGCGATCCTGGAATATCTGCCGTATCGCAAACGCGACGGCACATACGAGCGGGACGCGCTGACTCATCCGTATCTGGCCGGTCACGGCTACGCTGGAGTTCGCGTCGACCTTCGCGGGAGCGGCGATTCGACGGGCTTACTGTTCGATGAGTACGCCAAGCAGGAACAAGACGATGGTGTGGAGGTGATCGCGTGGCTGGCAGCTCAGCCCTGGTGCAATGGCGCCGTTGGGATGATGGGAATTTCGTGGGGCGGGTTCAATGGACTTCAAATTGCCGCACGCCGTCCCCCGGCACTCAAAGCAATCGTAACCATCTGTTCAACCGAAGATCGGTACGCCGACGACGCGCACTACATGGGCGGCATGTTTCTTACCAAGGCTGGGCTTGAGTGGGCCTTTTTCTTTTTCAGCTTGATGTGCCTTCCACCCGATCCGGCGCTGGTCGGCGACGGCTGGCGAGAGATGTGGGTGGAGCGCCTGCAGAACACACCGCTGTTTCAGGAAAATTGGCTGCAGCACCAACGACGCGATGCGTATTGGAAGCACGGATCGGTATGCGAGGACTACGCAGCGATCCAATGCCCGGTCTATGCCGTCGGTGGTTGGACCGATGGCTATAAGAATGCAATTCCGCGTCTGCTTAAGGGACTAAAGGTACCTCGCAAGGGTCTTATCGGGCCGTGGGCACATGGCTATCCGCATTTTGCACTTCCTGGCCCGCAGATCGGATTCCTGCAAGAAATCCTGCGTTGGTGGGATTATTGGCTGAAGGACGTCGATACAGGCGTGATGGATGAACCGATGCTGCGTGCGTGGATGACGGAAAGTGTGAAACCGGCGAGCCACCACGACACGTTGCCCGGCCGGTGGATTGCAGAACCTTCATGGCCACCGCCAGCAATAATGCCCCGGCGGCTGTTCTTGACCGAGGAGGGGCTGCGAGACGCCGCGGCACCTTTGACGGCTCGCGCAGTGTGCTCGCTGCAGACGGTTGGCAAGTGTTCAGGCGAATGGGTTCCATTCGGTCGTGGCCGCGATCAGGCACGCGACCAGCAAGAAGACGACATGCGCTCCTTGGTTTTCGAGACGACGCCACTCGATGAGCCGATCGAGATCCTCGGCGCTCCGGTCGTAACGCTCGATGTCGCGTCCGACCGGCCGATCGCGAATCTGGTAGTTCGGTTATGCGATGTGCACCCGTCCGGTGAATCGCTGCGTGTCAGCTATGGCGTACTGAACCTTACGCATCGCGACGGACACGAAAACCCTGCGGTGCTGGCGGCGGGAGAACGCTACCGGGTGCGCATCCAGCTCAACGACGCGGGCTCAGTGTTTCCGGCCGGCCACAAGGTGAGGCTTGCGATATCGACGGCTTACTGGCCGATGGTCTGGCCCAGTCCGGAGGTGGCGACCGTGCAGATCTTTGCTGGCACGCTCGAACTGCCGCAACGCTCGCCCGGCGCCGCAGACGCGAGGCTCTCGCCTTTTGGCGAACCGGAGACGGCGCCACCGGAGAAGCCAACCATCATTCATCGCGATGGTGTGCGGATCGAGCGTATCGACCGCATTGGTCTGGAATTGGGCACGCAGTGGAAAACGCAGTATCACGTCGAGGAGAACGACCCGCTCAGCGCCGTTGGCGAGCTGAGCAATACCCAGACTATGTCGCGAAACGAATGGCAAATCCGGGTCGAGACGCAGCTGCGGATGTCATGCACGGGCGATGCCTTCCTGCTGCAGGGAAGTTTGCGCGCCTTCGAGGGTGCGAACGAAGTGTGTCATCGCGACTGGGATCGCTCTGTTCCTCGAGATTTCTCATGATAAACGGCATCGACGATGCGCTCATTCTTGCGGCCCGTCTTCTTCTCGCCACGCTGTTTCTGATTTTCGGCTGGAGAAGGCTGAGGGACCTTTCGGGCACGGTAAGTCAAATGGTGCAGCTTGGCCTGCCGACGCCGGCCTGGCCGCTTTCGTATCGATCATCATGGACCCCTCGTTCATCGCTCCCGGTGCGGAGGCGTTCGAGCGCGATCTTCCGGACGCCGAGATCCACCTGCTCGACACCGGCCACTTCGCCTTGGACGAGAAGAACGACGAGATCGCGAGTCTCATTCTTGCGTTCCTGGCCAAACATTCCCTCTGACCGATCGGTAGATTATTCCACGCGCCTCTCAACTTTATATCCCGTGTCCAAATAGGAGTCCTCCATGAGCGAAGTACAAGTCGGGCAGAAAACCTATCAGATGCCGCCGCAGGATGGGATTACCATCGCGCAGTTTATCACTGTCGCCGACATCGAGCGATCGCTTCGATTTTACGAAACGGTCTTCGGAAGTCGCATTCTGAGCAGAGGCGACAGCAAAGGCGCGCCGGGGTACCTCCAGATCGGCAACACCTGGCTCATTGTCAATGTCGGGGGTGGTCCGACGCCCGATAAACCAACGGTCACGCTCAGCATCCCTCCCAACCCCGATGCAGTCAGCAGCTTCATGAATATCCGCGTTGCCGATATTCATGCGTGCTATGAACTATGGAAAAGCCGGGGGGCCGAGTTCATCACCGAGCCAAAGCCCAAATACGGCGAGACGCGCTGTTACATTCGCGATCCTGATGGCTACATTATAGAAGTTGGGCAAAGCAACCCGGGCGTCACTTACGGCTAAACGCCACGACGCATGAGAGCACCCTGAAGCCTATGCACGAGAGGGATGGCATCAACCCGGCGGCCAAGCCGAGCGGAACAGGCTGCGTCGAATGCCTGGCTCGGGGCGGATGGTGGTTGCATCTTCGCAGATGCGCCGAATGCGGTCACATCGGCTGCTGTGATACTTCACCAGATCAGCATGCATCGAAACATCACGCCGCTACGGGTCATCCGATAATCACGAGCTTCGAGCCGGGCGAGCGGTGGTTTTACGACTATCGTACCGAAGAATTTATCACCGGGCCGAAGCTTGACGCTCCTCACTCGCGTCCGCTGGATCAACCTGTGCCGGGACCGGCCGGAGCGGTGCCTTCGAACTGGCAAACGCTGCTTCACGAATAAGGGGCGGCTCTTTGGTGCGGCCGCAAGCCACGCGGTCAGATCTCAGCGTCACAAGGTCCTCGCGTGAAAATCCGACCGCTTACAGATAGTGCTGTCGCAGCTTCTGCCTGGTCGACTGGCGGTTTTGCTGTTTGAGAGGCCCTCATATGTGTGATGTCTGCTTATGGCACTTAGCTGACATCGCGATGACGCCGACGGATGTCCGCTTTTGGGGGTAAAGCGGACATACGGCGGACCACTATTCGATCACCTCGCATCCCGCTCTCATGCAAAAACAGAATCCCGATACGGAAATGCTGATCACCCCCGATACGGAAATGCTGATCGTAGCCCACACCGATTCGAAAATGCTGATTGTAACTAGGGTCACCGTATCCCACGCGGACGCTCGCTCCGTGGGTTGCGCAGGCACATTTGCAAGCCAAAATCATCTAGCGGGCGAGGCCGGTTAGGACGGGCCTCGTCCACCCGCGTCACGCTTCGCGGAACCTCGCGATCTCTCAGCAAACAAACTCAAAGACAAGGCGGATAGGGGTAATATCCGCATTGGGCCCTGTTGTAGATAGCGCCGCCGACGGCAGCGGCGCCTACGGCGGC
>JBAQBC010000216.1:0-3340 GCA_049286035.1 Xanthobacteraceae bacterium | reverse complement strand
GCAAGACCGTGCTGTTCGTCACGCATCAGATCGATGAGGCGATCTATTTGTCCGACCGCGTCCTGGTCATGAGCAAGCGTCCGGGCCGGACCAAGAAAATCTTCGACATCAAGCTGCCGCGTCCGCGCGAGTATGAGATGCGAGTCACGCCGGAATTCAACGCTCTCAAGCTCCAAATCTGGAATACGCTGAAAGACGAAATCGTGATTTGAACCATGGCGATAGAATCTCCGGCCACAGGCGTAAGCTTCGTGCAACGGCATCGCAACGCGATGCTCGGCGCGCTCGCCGTCGTGCTGTTCTTCGCCGCCTGGCAGGCGACATTTCTCGTCGTTCCGCTCAGCCCGCTGTTTTTCACCACGCCAAGCCTGATCGCGGCGGGTTTCGTCGATTTGCTCGAAAGCGGAGATTTGTTCCGCGATCTCGCGGTCAGCGCCGTTCCATTTGGCCTTGGGCTGTTGGCGGCGGTGAGCATTGGCGTGCCGCTCGGCATCCTGATGGGTTGGCGGGTGCGGGTCGGCTATGCGCTCGATCCGTTGATGACGGTGTTTTATGCAAGCCCGCTGGTTGCGCTCGCTCCTTTAGTGGTGATTTTTTTCGGCGTTGGCATATCGGGAAAGACGATCATCGTCTTTACGCTTGCCGTGTTCCCGTTCATTTTCAACGTCGCTTCCGGCGTGCGCGCCGTCGATCGGCTTTTGATCAATGTGGTGCGTTCGCTCGGCGGCCGCGAGCGCGACATCTACCTGAAAATCCTCTTTCCCAGTGTTCTGCCCTATATCGTCGCGGGTGCACGCATCGCCGTCGGCCGGGCGCTGATCGCCGTCCTGGTCGGCGAGTTCTTCGCCGCGTCCGAGGGCATCGGCTATGCCATTTCCCGGTTCGGCGACATCTTTGCCATCGACCGCATGTTCGCCTGCATTCTTACCGTGATGGTCATCGCCGTGGTGATGACCGAAGGCATCCGCTGGGCCGAACGCGCCGCGTTTCCATGGCGCGCGAGTCAATAAAACGACAGGATCGATAGCGATGGCCGACCAGGCTCTTGATCTGACTATCGGCGCGAGTGCAGGGCGTTTCATAACGCCGGCGCTGCGCCAGCGCATCGAATCGTTCGCGCTTGGCACCGCAACGCTCGCGCTTCTGCTCGTGGTGTGGCAATTGCTGCCGTATGTCTTGCCGATGCAACAGGGCACCAGACTGTTCTTCACGGTGCCCAGCCGGATCTTCGCAACCCTGTGGCAGATGTTCGCCACCGGCACGATCTGGGCGCCGCTCGGGGTGAGCGCCACCGCATTCGCAATTGGGCTTGCCTTGGCGATTGCCGCCGGTCTGCCGCTCGGGATCCTGCTCGGCCGCTCGGCCACGCTGAACGCAATGTTCGACCCGTTCGTCACCGCGTTCAATGCGACGCCGCGGCTCGTCTTTCTGCCGCTTTTGATGCTGTGGCTGGGCATCGGGTTGTGGTCGAAAGTCGCGGTCGTCTTTCTCGGCGCACTGTTCCCGCTCCTGATCAATACCCATGAAGGTGTGCGCAACGCCGATAAGCTCTTGATCAATGTCGTTCGTTCGTTCGGCGCCGGTGGCTGGGATGTCGCGCGTCTCGTCGTCATCCCCAATTCGCTGCCGTTCATTGTGGTGGGGCTGCGGCTCGCGATCGGCCGCGCCATACTCGGGGTGGTGGTGGCGGAGTTTTTTGGCGCGCAGGACGGGCTCGGCGTGGTGATGGTCCGCGCCGCGAGTAGCTTTAATGTCGATGTCGTATTTGCCGGGCTGGTCGTCTTTGCGGCGCTGTCGCTCTTGATGACGGGCCTGGTGAAGATAATCGAGGACCGGATGAGCCGCTGGCGCCCGCAACGCGCCGAGAACGAGTGAGTAAACGCGCGAAGCGCGGCGGGGAGGGGTCAACCCAACGTAGCGCTTCGACCCCCACCCGGCGGACTCAGCCGCCGACCTCCCCCTTTCAGGGGGAGGCAAGAAGCTTAGCGCCTGCATCAATTCGATTTCGCCGGCGGCGCGATATTGGCGGGCACGTAATTCATTTCCTTCAGCGTCGATTCGAGGAGCGGGCGCGCCAGGAATTGCTCCGGATCGGGCAGCGGCTTGTCGGCCGGCCACTGCCGCGCGGCAATCATGGTGAGCCGGCGCGATTCCAGGATTTCCTGGAATAGGTCCGGCGGTATCTCGGCGCCGAACGAATCGTGGAGCTGATCCCATATCAGGCCCGCTTCCTCGTCCGATTTGATGCTGCCGATATGATGCTGCATCACCTTGATCGAGCCTTCCTTGTTGGTGCGGAAATACATCACCGCTTTGGCGATGGCCCGGATGACTTTTTTCGCCGTGTCGGGATGCTGCTCGACCAGGCTCTGCATACACCAGACCGTGCCGCCGGCGCGCGGGATATAGTCGCCGGTACGCAGCAAAATTTTCAGTCCAGCCGCCGCGCCGACCACGGCGTGCGGGACAGAAAGCAAGGCGCCCTGAATATCATTGTTGACCATGGCGGCGATGCGCTCGGGTTGGCCTTGGAACGAGATCACTTTGTAATCGCGCCCCGCATCCATCTGGAAGAAACGGTGCAGCACGGCCTGCGCTTCGTCATAATCGGCGCCGCCGGGCCGGCCAAATCCCAGCGTCTTGCCCTTGAGGTCTTGCGGTTTGCCGATGTCCTGTCGCGTGGTCAGCGCCCATTGCGATTTGAGCGATTCGCCGACGATGTACATGACCTTGGCGCCGCTCAGCGCCGCTTGCGCGCCGCCCGACGGTATCGGCGCGCAATCGAGATTTCCGGAAATGACCGCTGACACGATGGAGCTTGGCGGCAATTCGACCAGCGTCGCATCGAGGCCCTCGGCTTTAAAGAAATCCTCGTCCAGCGCCACATAGGTCGGGATGTGGAATCCGTCGCCGCCGACGACCTTCCCCATCGTCAACTTGGTCTGGGCGCTGGCGGTTTTCGCCGGCGCCATAGTCAGCGCGATGGCGGCAGCGGAAACGAATACGAGGCCTGGCACCCGCATGAGATTCTCCCAATCACAGTAAGGCTGACGAGTTCGGGAACGCGAAGCAGTGAGCTTAGCACAAGATCGAATTTGATTGCCCAAGATTGGAGCAAGACTGGAGACAATATCCCGGTCGGAACGTCGTCATCCATACCCTTGCTTATAGCCGCAGCATTGCGACAATGTGGTTGCCAGTGAGGTTGCCAGCGAGTTGGTTATGAGCTGCTGCGATGAAACGACCGCCCGGGTGCCCAGCACCGATTTCTCTCGGCGCTCGTTGCTCAAGGGCGCAAGCCTTGCCGCAAGCGTAATTCCCGCGGCGGCGACCGGCCGTG
>JBAQBC010000215.1:0-3711 GCA_049286035.1 Xanthobacteraceae bacterium | reverse complement strand
AGTGTATTTTTGTCCGCAACTCTACAAATATGACACTGATAAAAAGCTTGTCCCTCTCCAAGGCGAAGAGATCGGCAGACTGATTGCGCATTCAGTTGAGGGCGGAATTCGAGAGAGGCGGCCCTGGTATGAACCATCGGAGGAATTGCCGGATCAGCCGATAATCAACACTCCGATGCAGGCGGAATTTGATACTCTTGTCGTCCAAATGCCTGAAGCGCGGCAAGCGTGAATTGGCGGCAAGTTCATCGACGAGAACGGCGGCGGCCCCGGGGGTGCGGCTAGGCGCCAGAAGAAGAAGTAGCTCGCTGCGGTAACACCAAAAAGCCCTGGGCCGCCCCCGCACGCCAAATAGATTACGGCGGGCAGATATAGCCCGCGCCGGTCGGGCTCTTGAAACAGCCAACCGATTCCGGAAGCAAAAGCTTCGGCAAATACAACACGATGTCCGGAAATAGTACCGTGAAGCCGATCGCGACGAAAAATACCACATAAATTGGCAGTGATGCATACATCGCCTTCGAGAAACCCACACCGACGAATTTCGACGCCACCAATAGCGATAAGCCGTAAGGTGGCGTGATCAACCCGAACACCAGTGTCGTAATCAAAACGACCCCCATATGCAGCGGCTGAATGTTGCCCAGCTCATTGAGCTTGATGACGATCGGCATAAAAATGATGATCGCCGGAACGGCGTCCATGAAATCGCCGATCACGATGAACAGTAATACTAGCAGCAGCATGATGATGCGGCCGTCGTTGCCGGCCACAACTTCGATCCAGCCCGAGACAATGTCTGGCCCGCGCAAATAAGCGAGCATCCAGCCGAAGGCTGACGCCGCCGCGACCAGCGCGAGCGGGATCGAATAGAGCAGTCCGGTATAGACGAAGTCGCGCGGCAAATGCCGGATATGGCTCGGATTGAGCAGCGGCACGACTACCAGCAAGATATAGACGGAGGCGATCATTCCCGCTTCGGTCGGAGTGAACCAGCCGGTCAGGATGCCGCCCATGATGATGACTGGGATCATCATCGGCAGCACCGAGGCCCGTGCCGCGGCGGCGAAGTCGCATAGCGACGCGCGCGGCTTCCGAAAGCCTACCGGGCCGAAAAAATGCGAATAGATCATAAGCCCGATGCCCACCACGAAGCCGGGTGCGATGCCGGCCAGAAACAGCCCGCCGATCGAGACGTTGCCGGTGGCGCCATAGACCACCGCCATGATGCTCGGCGGAATCAGATTCGCCATGGTCGAAGCGCAGGCGATCAAGGCCGCGGTGAAGGCGCGATCATAACCCTCCCTCGTCATCTCCGGTGCAACCGTGCGGCTCAGCACGGCGACGTCGGCGGTCGACGAGCCGGAAATACCGGCAAAGAACATGCTGAACAGCGTGACTACCTGCGCCAGCCCGCCGCGCATGTGCCCGACCATGGTCTGCGCCAGAGCGATCATTCGGTTGGTGACGTTGGCCGAGGTCATCAGCTCGCCGACCAGCAGGAAGAAAGGCACCGCCAGCAAAATCTCGGAATCGATGCCGTGGAACATCTGCCCGATCATCGACTGCATGCTGATCGGGGTGAGCATGCAGGCGGTGAGCACGCCCGCCATCAGCGCGAAGGCGACGGGTACGCCCATATAGCCGAAGACGACGAACAAGAGGGTCATCAGCAGCAGGATTGCCCCGTAACTCATTTCACGATCCCCGCAAAATCGTCGGCATCTTCCGGACCCTCGAAGCCATTACGCCAGCCGTTGATCAGTTGTTCGATGGTGAACAACACGATCAGCGCGCCGGCGACCGGCACACTCGCCGTATAGGCGCCGAGCGGAATAAGTGACGGCGCGCGAAAGCTGCCGAGATCGTTGAAAAAGTTTTGGATGCCAAACATGAACATGCACAAGCCGACCACAAGGATCACGAGGCGGTTAAATGTCTCCATAAAGGTCCGCTTCGGCCCACGCAGTCTCTTGGTGATCTCAACTAAATTGAGGTGATCAATGCGGCGCGTTGCCGTGGCCATGCCGATGAAAATCCCCCAGCCGAAAAAGCCGGTGGTCACCAATTGCAGCCAGAGAAAGGGGTAATGGAGCTGTCGCGTGAGAACGTCGAGAAAGACCGAGGATGTAAAGCCGCTGATCGATATTCCGCAAATCACCATCAGGACGCGTTCGAGCGGATCAAGCACCTTCCATTTCAGGTGACGGTGGCGCGCAACCACCAGCGACAGCTTGGCCGAGACGGTTTCCAGAAAAACGCTCACCGAGGGTCCTTCTCGAAATTGATCGTCGCAACCCACAGGCGGCGGCACTTTCACGCCACCGCCCTCTTTTCAAAAGACCAAGCTAATTACTTCACGTCGCGCACGAGTTGGAGCAGCTTGACCGCATGCGGCCCAAGCTTGTTGGCAATATCGTCCTGAATCGGCTTGGCGTCGGCCATGAAGCCGGATTTGTCGACCTTCTCGTTGATAGTGACGCCCATCGTTTTGAGTTTCGCAGCTGAGTCGTCCTCGAGCTTGAGAGCCATCACCGGTTCACGCTTGGCGACTTCGTCGGCTGCCGCCTGTACCCAGCCCTGCTGTTCGGGCGTCAGGCTGTTCCAGGTCTTGTCGGAGACCCAGATACAGTTGTTGTTGGCTTCGTGCTCGGTCATCGACAGAACCGGCGCCACTTCGTAGTGCTTATTCGCCATGTAGACGTTGACGCCGTTTTCCGCGATGGCGACGACGCCGGTCTGCAACGATGTATAGACCTCGCCGAACGGCATATGCACCGTCTGCGCCCCATAGGCCGGGAAATGCGCGTCCTCGGTCATGGTGGCCTGCACGCGTATTTTTTTACCCTTGACGTCGGCAACTGAGTTGATCGGGAACTTGCTGTACATGTTGCGCATGCCCATCGTCATCAGGCCGAGCACATGCGCGCCCTTCACCGAGTCGGCGATCATCGCTTCGAATTCCTTTGTCACCGCCGGATTGGCAAGCACCTTCACGAGGTGATTCTTGTCGCGGAAGATAAAGTGCTCTGAGAATACGCCGGCTTGCGGCGCCACCGACGCGGCGTTAGCGGTCGCTGTGATGATAAAGTCTATGTCGCCGGTGCGGATCTTCTCGAGCATCACCGGCTCCTGGCCAAGCTGCGCCCCCGGGAACTGGTCGATACCCATCGTGCCCTTGCTCAATTCCATGAGCTTGGCGTTGAACATGTCTGCGGCGACACCGTAGGCAGTCGTGTGCGGCTGATCGTAGCCGAACGTATACTTCTTCTGAGCATTGGCGTTAGTGGACACGGCAAGTGCCATCACGGCAGCGCCGAGCGCCATGCCGGCAAGTTTCCTGATAAAGCGATTCATTGTATTCCTCCCGATGTCATTTTTTTGCTGTGCTTTTAAAGGGCACTTGGGGCGATTTAATATCATCCGCCAATGGCGAGCAACGACGCGATGCCACGGGCGTTAGCGTTGGGCCGCCAACAAGGTCGATTAGAACGGTCTATCGCCGACAATCGTGCAGCGCCGCATCACGCGCTTGAAGCGTGCTTCGTCGAAGCCGGTGGCGCGGTGTAGCGTGCAGCGGTTGTCCCACACGATACATTGCCGTGGGGCCCATGTATGTGAATAAATGTTCGCCGGCGGCGTGGCGAGCACGTTGAGCTCCTCGATCAGCGCGCGGCCTTCTTCATAACCCATGCCCTCGATGGATTCGGC
>JBAQBC010000214.1:0-2628 GCA_049286035.1 Xanthobacteraceae bacterium | reverse complement strand
AGCGTCGCGATCGTCCGAGACGCGGTCGATTGCGGAATGTTCAGTTCACGAGCGGCCGCGGAAAAGCTTCGTTTGCGGGCGGCCCGAGCGAACAGTCGCAGCGCGAAGAGGCGGTCGCTCATAGCGGGGGTGGATAACTGAAAGCCATTTTGGTTGACTACAGCGGTCAAATGGAAAAGTCGATCTCCACCTTGAAGTCTGGAGCGCCTCTGATGAGGGGAACGCGGACTCTTGGCAGGATGGAGATCAGATATGCGGTACAAGTTCTCGCTGGCCCTTATGGCCGCCTTTGCGGCGTTCCCTCTTGGAAGCGCGATCGCTCAGGTTGGCGAAAGTGGCTACTCTCTGCCACTCGCAGTCGCGATGAAGGCAGCGACCAAAGCGATCGAAACTTGCAAAAGCAACGGTTATCCGGTTTCCGCAGTTGTCGTTGACACCTCGGGCGTCATCAAGCTCGAGGCGAAGGGTGACCACTCGACCATCCTCACCACTACGTCGGCCTTCCGTAAGGCATACACAGTCGTGACTTTCGGGCCGATCTTTAAGTTCGAGGCTTCGAGCGCGTTTGCAGCGCTTGCCGCCAAAAATCCGGCCGGTCCAGCGCTCGGGATGCTGCCCGACATTGCACTGCTTCCTGGAGCGGTCGCGATTAAGGTCGGAGACGAAATTGTCGCCGCGCTCGGCGTCGGGGGATCGCCCGGCGGCGACAAGGATGAAGTCTGCGCCCAGGCCGGCGTCACGAGCATTAAGGATGATCTTCCAAGCCCACGGTGAGTGCATGCTCAACGCTGAACAGCGTCACGGAGTCAGGACCGAAGTCGTGCTCGGGGATTCCTTTTGCGAGCTGGATACCGGCGGTCGCGACGGTTGCTGCGTCGGCGGTGTTTGCTCGGATCGCAGCTTCGCTGATTGTGCCGCTACGCGGTTGACTGTCCGCTAAGTCACCGCAGTTCTCACGCCGAAAACCTCGGCCTACCTGTGCAAGTGAGGCACGCGCGATTTATTCGGGCGCCGCAAATCGGGAAGGGACTCATGAGTACCGTTCAGAAGGTCGTCGTAATCACCGGCGCATCGCAGGGCATAGGCGCGGCCCTTGTCGAAGCTTATCGCGGTCTCGGTTACGGAGTGGTCGCAACGGCACGGTCGATCAAGCCGACGAAGGATGACCAAATCCTGGCGGTGCCCGGCGACATTACCGACGAGAAGACGGCCGAGCGTGCGATTTTCGAAGGCGTGGCCCGGTTCGGGCGCATCGATACGCTCATCAACAACGCTGGCGTATTCATCGCCAAGCCGTTCACTCAATATACCGAGGCTGATTACGCGGCTGTACTGGGCGTCAATCTCACGGGCTTCTTTCACATCACGCAGTTTGCCATCGCAGAGATGGCGAAGCGGCAAAGTGGCCACGTCGTGCAGATCACGACGAGCCTGATCGAACACGCGAACTCCAATGTGCCGTCCGTACTCGCCTCGCTGACCAAGGGAGGCTTGAGTGCCGCGACCAAGTCGCTGGCGATCGAGTATGCAAAGCGCGGCATCAGAGTGAATGCAGTGGCGCCCGGCGTCATCAAGACGCCGATGCATTCCGTCGAAACCCATGCTCAGCTCGCCCAGCTGCACCCGCTTGGCCGGATGGGCGAGATCGCAGACATCGTGGGTGCGATCCTTTATCTGGAATCGGCGGGCTTCGTGACCGGCGAGACCATTCACGTCGATGGTGGCCAGAGCGCGGGCCACTAAGCCTCCGTCACGGGTGCCGGCGGGTCGGGACGCGCGCGTGACGGAGGCCGGCGCAATCGCTTCTTCGCGGGCTGGCGCAATGATCCCTGAAGGAGGACGTTATGAACCGACTCGAGAAAGTGCTGTACACCGCGAAGGCCCACACCACAGGCGGGCGCGCCGGCATGTCACGCAGTTCCGACGGCCGCCTCGAGGTCAGGCTGTCGCGGCCCGGCAGTTCGGGCACCGGCACCAACCCGGAGCAACTCTTCGCGGCCGGCTGGTCCGCGTGCTTCGAGTCGGCGATGGAGTTCGCTGCGCGCAACATGAAGATCACGCTGCCGGCCGATCACGCGGTCGACGCCGAGATCGATCTCGGTCCCGAAGGGGGCGCCTTCAGCCTGGCGGCTCGCCTCTACGTGAGCCTGCCGGGGATGGAGCGCGCGACGGCGCAGCGCCTCGTCGAGGCGGCCCACCAGGTATGTCCCTATTCGCGAGCAACGCACGGCAACATTGCCGTCGAAACGACGCTGGTCTGAGGCCGCTCCGATGAGAGCAGACAGTGACCGGCTGATATCCGTCCACACGGCTTGAGGTGAAGGGCCATGATCTACGAATTGCGGATCTACCGCTGCGTGCCGGGGCGCAAGCCGGCGCTGCTGTCGCGGTTCGAGAACGAGACGTTGCGGATCTGGGAGAAGCACGGCATCCGCCAAGCCGGGTTTTGGACCACGCTGATCGGCAAGAGTAGCCAGGAGATCACCTACATGCTCGCCTGGGACAGCATGGCCGAGCGCGAGAAACGCTGGGGCGCTTTTCTCGCCGATCACGAATGGGTCGCGGTGGTCGCCAAGACGGAGAAGGATGGCCAGCTCGTTGAGAACATCAGCAGCCAGTTGTTGGCGC
>JBAQBC010000213.1:0-2711 GCA_049286035.1 Xanthobacteraceae bacterium | reverse complement strand
GCGCGAAATGGCGAAATCCGATCTGGTTGTGATCTGGGGCACCAATGCCGCCAACACCCAGGTCAATGTGATGACGCATGCGACGCGCGCGCGCAAAGAACGCGCCGCCAAGATCGCGGTCGTCGATGTCTACATGAACACGACCATGAAGCAGGCCGACCTGCCGGTGTTGATCCGGCCGGGGACCGACGGCGCGCTTGCTTGCGCGGTGATGCACTGCCTGTTTCGCGACGGCAAGGCCGATTGGGATTATCTCGAACGCTATACCGACGCGCCGCATGAGCTGGCCGATCATGTGCGCGTGCGCGATCCGCAATGGGCCGCCGCGATTACCGGCTGCCCGGGGCCGACGATTGAAGCCTTTGCCCGGCTGATCGGCGAACGCAAGCGCGCCTTCTTCCGTCTCGGCTACGGCTTCTCGCGCTCGCGTAACGGCGCGGTCAACATGCACGCGGCGAGCTGCATCGCCGCGGTGACCGGCGCCTGGCGGCTCGAAGGCGGCGGCGCCTTCCACAACAATGGCGGCGTCTTCCATTTGAACAACAGTGTGATCGAGGGCAGCGATCTGCGCGATCCGTCGATTCGCATGCTCGACCAATCGCGCATCGGCGCGATCCTCACCGGCGACCAGGAGGCGCTGCTCGGCGGCCCGCCGGTCACCGCGATGCTCATTCAGAACACCAATCCCGTTTCTGTCGCGCCCGACCAGAACACCGTCAAGCACGGCTTCGCCCGCGACGACCTTTTTGTATGCGTGCACGAGCAGTTCATGACCGATACCGCGAAGATGGCCGACATCGTCTTGCCGGCGACCATGTTCGTCGAGCACGACGATTTCTACACCGCCGGCGGCAGCCAATACATTTTGCTCGGGCCGAAGCTCGTCGAGCCGCCGGGCGAGTGCCGCAACAATCACGAAGTGATCTGCGGCTTGGCGAAACGGCTCGGCGCCAAGCATCCCGGCTTCGACATGACGCCGCGCGAACTGATCGACGTCAGTTTGCGCAAATCCGGCTGGGGCGCGCTTGCCGAGCTCGAGGCCAAGCGCTGGATCGATTGCCAGCCGGATTTTAACGCTGCGCATTATCTCGACGGCTTTGCCTATCCGGACGGCAAATTCCGCTTCAAGCCGGATTGGCCGACGGTGCCGTTCCAGCGCTGGCACCGCAACACCATTACGACGCCGATGCCGCCATTGCCGGATCATTGGGAGGTCATCGAGGAGGCCGATAGCGCGCATCCGTTCCGGCTCGCAACTTCGCCGGCGCGCGGCTTTCTCAATTCAAGCTTCACCGAAACCCCGACTTCGCTCGCCAATGAGGGTCGGCCCGAAGTGATGATCCACCCGCAGGACGCCGCCGCCTGCGGCGTGGCGCAAGGCGACGAAGTCGTGCTCGGCAATCGGCGCGGCGAGGTGCGGCTCCATGCGAAAGTGTTCGACGGTGTGCGCCGTGGTGTGTTGATCGCCGAATCGCTGTGGCCCAATTCGGCTTACGCTGACGGCCGCGGCATCAATAGCTTGACCGGCGCCGATTCTATTGCGCCATTCGGCGGTGCTGCCTTTCACGACAACAAAGTGTGGCTGCGGAAGGCGTGCGCATAATTCTTCGCCGGTCGCGCCGGTTCAACAGGACGCTCTTTTGGACGCATCCAAGCTCAGTGGTTCAACGAGTCGCCGTGAGCCAGGCGAGTTAAAGCTGCTCGCGCGGCAGTGGAAACTACATGCGCGGTTGTTTATTTCCGCCGCCGTCGGCGTCGCGGTCGCGCTGGCGCTCGTTGCGCTGCCCTGGCGCATGCCGACGCGTATTCTTGTCGGTTGGGATATTGGCGTCGCGCTTTATCTGGTGTTGAGCTATGGCGCCACGGCACATGCGTCGGTCACGACGATCCGCCAGCGGGCCGCAATCAACGATGAGGGCGCGATCGTACTTCTGGGGCTCACCACGGCAGCGGCGCTTGCCAGCCTCGCCGCGGTTGTCGCAGAACTCGGCCATACGCCCGCTCAGTACCAGGTCGCGCTCGGCGTGAGCACAATTCTGTTGTCATGGGCTTTCATGCATTGGATTTTCGCGCTGCACTATGCGCACGAATTCTATGGCACGGGTCGCGACAAACAGATCGGCGGACTTGTTTTCCCCGGCGACCAGGATCCGGACTATCGGGACTTCCTTTATTACTCGCTCGTGGTTGCGATGACGGCGCAGGTCTCCGACGTTCAAGTCACCAGCAAAGCCATCCGTCGACTGACGACCGTGCACGGCGTCGTCTCGTTTTTCTTCAATGTGGCTGTGCTCGCGTTGGCCGTGAATATTGCATCCAGCCTGATGCAGTAAGATTGATTTGATCGAGCTAGCGTAGGGTGGGCAAAGGCGCCAACGGGTCCGCGCGAAGCGCGGCCCGATGACAGGCTCCGCGCCGTGCCCACGTTATCATGCCGCTCATACGCGTGGGCCTCGCTGTGCCCAGCCCGCCCTACGACTAATGTCCAAACTTCAAGTTCACGCCGACACGGACGATGCTCTCGTTAAGTTTGACAGAGTCATTCACATTCGCTGCGGGAACGCCTGGGGGCCCGGTGATGGCCGCCGCGTCATAGCCGCAACTATAACCGTGATTGCAGGACGCATTCCCCAGATCAACAAACAGATATTCAAGCTTGAACGTCCAATTCTCGGCAAGAGCAACTTCAACTCCCGCACCGACCGTCCAGC
>JBAQBC010000212.1:0-2511 GCA_049286035.1 Xanthobacteraceae bacterium | reverse complement strand
CTCGCAATGAGAGGCGATTGTCCGATCAAAGCAGAATCTGACACTCGGTTCCCAACAAAAGCCGCGCCAATAAGGTCTGAACTCTAGAGGCACTGGCCGCGTGCATTTCAGAACGGAAAACCGCGAGCGGAGCCAAAATAAATATCCAGCGCGACAAGAATCACGACGAGATGAGAACGGCGAGCACGATTTTGCGTTTCGTCGTCATGGTTCACCGCCGATTAGGGCCGCAATTCTCTACTCACACCCTCTCCACAAAACTATCCACCACGCGCTTCTCGCCGGCGCGGTCGAATTGAATCGTCAGCTTGTTGCCGTCGATCGCGGTGATGTTGCCGTTACCGAATTTTTGATGGAAGACGCGGTCGCCGAGTGAAAAGGCGGAAACAGTGCCGGTCGATTTGGCGACCAATTCGCCTTCGATGGTGAGCGGCACGCGGCGTGGTGAACTTTTAGCGCCGCGGGCATCCTCACTACCCCCCTCCCTAACCCTCCCCCCCAAGGGGGGAGGGAACGCGTTGTCGCCGCGCCGGTCGTCTTCACCCGCGCCTGCGGGGCGGCCGCGCACTGCGGGCAGGTGGTGCAGCGCCTCGTCGTCGTCCATGTCGTAGCGCGTGCCGTCTTCGGCAAAGCCGCTCGCGCCGGCGGCGCCGCGCTTGCCTTCTTTCGCCGCTTGCGCGCGCTGCCAGCCGGGCGTGCTGTAATTCGAGCCGAACGAGGTCGCGGCGTCGAAGCGCGAGGCGCCGTAGCCGCCATAGCCGGCGAAACCGCCGAAGCCGCCCTGTGGCTCGGTGACTTCGACATTGAGCTCGGGCAATTCGTCGAGAAAGCGCGACGGAATATTGGTCTGCCACAAGCCGTGCATGCGGCGATTGGTGGCGAAATAGATTTTCGCCCGCCGGCGCGCGCGCGTCAGGCCGACATGCGCGAGCCGGCGCTCCTCTTCGAGCCCGGCGCGGCCGGAATCGTCGAGCGTGCGCTGATGCGGGAACAGCCCCTCCTCCCAGCCCGGCAGAAACACGGTGTCGAATTCGAGCCCCTTGGCCGAATGCAAGGTCATGATGTTGACGGCGTCGGCCTCGGCGGCCTTCTCGTTATCCATCACCAGCGAGATGTGTTCGAGGAAACCCTGCAGGTTCTCGAATTCCTCCATCGAGCGCACGAGCTCTTTCAGGTTCTCCAGCCGCCCGGCGGCGTCGGCGGAGCGGTCCTTCTGCCACATCTCGGTGTAGCCGGATTCGTCGAGAACGATTTCAGCGAGCTCGGTATGCGGCAGGCTATCGCGCTGATTACGCCAGCGGTCGAGCGCCTCGATCAACCCGCGCAGCGCGCCGCGCGGCTTCGGCTTGAGCGCGTCACTCGCGATCATCGCGCGCGCGGCTTCGAGCATCGGCACCCGGCGCTTGCGGGCATGATCGTGCAGAAGCTGCACCGTTGCATCCCCCAATCCGCGCTTCGGCACATTGACGATGCGCTCGAAGGCGAGATCGTCGGCCGGCGAATTGATGAGACGCAGATAAGCGAGCGCGTCGCGGATTTCGGCGCGCTCGTAGAATCGCGGGCCGCCGATGACGCGATACGGCAGGCCGAGCGTGACGAAGCGGTCTTCGAATTCGCGCATCTGGAACGAGGCACGTACCAGAATGGCGATCTCGTTGAGCGGGTGTGGGCTCGATTGGCCTTGGTTCGGTTGACCGCCGCGCTGCAACTGCTCGATCTCCTCGCCGATGGCGCGGGCTTCCTCCTCGGAATCCCAGGCGCCGGTAACCGAGACTTTTTCGCCGAGCTCGTCCTCGGTGCGCAGCGTCTTGCCGAGCCGGCCTTCGTTATGCGCGATCAGGTGCGAGGCGGCGGCGAGGATGTGGCCGGTGGAGCGGTAATTGCGCTCGAGCCGGATCACCTTGGCGCCGGGAAAGTCGTGCTCGAAGCGCAGGATGTTGTCGACCTCGGCGCCGCGCCAGCCGTAGATCGACTGATCGTCGTCGCCGACGCAGCAGATGTTTTTGGGCGCTACACCTCCCTCTCCCCGATGGGGAGAGGGTTGGGGTGAGGGGGTTCCGGCGCTTGTCTGCACCGCTCGAGCCCCCTCACCCGCCACGCTTCGCGTGTCGACCTCTCCCCCCTGGGGAGAGGCGAGATGCGTGCTCGCGGCCGCCGCACCCGTGCGCTGCGCCAGCAGGCGCAGCCACAGATATTGCGCGACATTGGTGTCCTGATATTCGTCGACCAGAATGTATTTGAAGCGCATCTGATATTGACGCAGCACTTCCAGCTGCTCGCGGAACAGCCGGATATTTTCCAGAAGCAGATCGCCGAAATCGGCGGCGTTGAGAATTTTCAGCCGCTCCTGATAGGCCTTGTAGAGCTTGAGCCCCTTGCCGTTGGCGAATACCGCGGCCTCGCCGCCCGACACCTGCTCCGGCGTGAGCCCGCGATTTTTCCAGCCGTCGATCAGCATCGCGAGCACGCGCGCCGGCCAGCGCTTCTCGTCGATGTTCTCGGCTTCGAGCA
>JBAQBC010000211.1:0-12819 GCA_049286035.1 Xanthobacteraceae bacterium | reverse complement strand
CGGTCTGGGCCGACGGCAAATCGGTTACCACGGTCGAGCACCTCGATGCCGATGGCGCGCTGTCGAATGTTCAGCAGGCGTTCATTGCTTGCGGGGCATTCCAGTGCGGCTTCTGCACGCCGGGATTTGTCATGATGACGCACCAATTGCTCAGGCAAAATCCCGATCCAAGCGACGAGGACATTCGGCACTATCTGTCGGGGAATTTGTGCCGCTGCGCGGCCTATCCGGAAATCGTCGCAGCGGTGAAGCAGGCGGCCAAAATGGCGGGGACAAGCGCGGGGCAATGAAATGAAATTTTGGCAGGTTGCGTTGACGGCTATCCTGATTATCGCCGCGCCGCTGGCGCGTGCCGAAACAATCGAAATCGGCGGCGACCATGGCGGTCTTGTCTTTCTCTACCAGCAGAAATGGGAGAAGCTCGCCGCGCAAAAGGTCAACGTGCGCGTCGCCGGCATCTGCGCTTCCGCCTGTACTTTGTTGACCGGCTACTTTCCACGAAAAGACATTTGCGTTACGCCGGATGCGGCGTTCGGCTTTCACGCCGGAACCTTTCCATTCGTCACCGAGCAGTTGCTGCGGATTTATCCGCAAGACATCCGCAAATGGATCGACGCGCGCGGCGGCTTGACGTTTCAGCTGATCTGGATGCAGCGTCCGGAGATCTACAAGTTCTTTCGCAAATGCTAGAGCATGATCCCGAAAAGTGGGTACCGGTTTTCGGAAAGATCATGCTCAAACACAAAGTAAAGCGAAACGGCGATTCAAGCTAATTCGATTTTGCTTTACGGCGCGCTGCCTCCCATCAGGCAACGTTCAATGCCGCGATGAAGCGCTGCTTGATGGCGTGTCCGTCCCGCAGCGGCAGCACCCGCGGCACGTCTTCCGGCTTGATCTTGGGGTTAATGAGAATTGGCCCGTCGCCGGTGTGCAGCAATTTCCGCGCCTCCGCGACCTCTTCGATGCGCGTCAAAGTGCGAGCCTGACGGAAGCGGCAGGCGAGCGCCATCCTTTCGAAATCGACGCCGGCATCGGTATGACTCGGCTGCATGCCGGTCTCGCCGTAATGGGCATTATCGAGCACCACAACGACGAGATTTTTCGGTTGCTTGACGCCGATCGTGGCGAGGCTGCCAAGGCCCATCAGCATGTCGCCGTCGCCGGGAATAGCGACCACGCGGCGGTCGGGCCGCGCCAGCGCCAGACCGAGCGCGATCATGGCGGTGCCGCCCATCGCGCCCCACAGATAGAAATTGAGCGGGTGATCGCCGGCCGCGGCAACATCGTAAGTCGCCGAACCCAATCCGGGCACGACCAACAGATCGCCGCGATCGACCAAGAGCCGCTGCACGAATTCGCGCCGGTCCAGCATCATCGCATCCTTATCGCGTCCATTGCTTCGGGCCGATCAGCCGCTGCGATAACAGGATCGCGACCGCAAGATTGCCGCTGAACGCCATGTCGCAGCCGGCGCCGACGATCTCATCGACGGCATCCGCGCTCTCGACCCGGTAGGTGAGAAAACCGCAAAGCCGTAAGACCTCTTCGGTGATGGCGCCCATCGGCACCTGCCATGGATTGAATTCGCCGAACTCGCCGCGCATGGTGACGAGCGCGATGCAGGGAAAACCGCAATTGCGCAGCAGCGAAAACATATTGACGCAGTTGCCGACGCCGCTCGACTGCATCAGCAGCGCCGCGTGCTGCCCGCCGAGCGCGGCGCCGGCGACCAGCCCGACTCCTTCTTCTTCAGTCGTCAGCACCACGTCGATGATTTGCGGATCTTTTTGGCACAGCGCGATCAGGCGGCTGTGCCCGGCATCGGGCACATAGCCGACCTGGCGAATGCCGACGCGGCGAAAATGCGCATAGATCGCATCGGGCCAGGATGTCGCGATGTCTGTGGGGATATGCAAAGGCGATCTCGCTGTTGGGTTCAGCGAATATTGCACGCCGAGCGCAAAAGCCAAATTGCCAGGGAGCAGGACCCTTGGCGCTCAGCGCCGCCACGGCAGATCTTCGGGCGCCTCGACAAAGAACCAGGCGCCCTCGCCCAATTCCGCCGGGAAAGTCGCGACAATGCCGTCCTCGAATGCGCGCCATTCCAGGTTGGCGCCGTCGACCGCCGCTTCGGCGGCGGCCAGCGATTCGACGCCAAGCGCGTAGCCGATCATGAACGGCAATGAGGTGACCGCGACTTCCGGCAGTTTTTCGGTGGCTCTGTCGTGACTGACCAGATAAATGCCGCCACGGTCGAGCCGGATCAGCGCGCCGCCCGGCGTGAACGTTGCAGATCGGCCGGTAAAGCGCGCAAACCGCCGCGCCGCCTCGTCGACATCGCCGACCGCAATCACCACGTCGATGAGATCGCGAACGCTGTTCGGATGCGAAAGCCAGCGCGGCTGCCACACGGTGTCTTCGGTGTGATGCGTCAATATCTCGATACGCCCTTCCGGCATCGTCATCGGCGTCACGCGTGAGATCGTAAAAGCGGCAATGCCGGGGCCGCGCTCGGTCTCAACCGGACGCTGCATGCGCGCCAAATCCCGGACTGGAAATCCGGCGGCGGCCAAGCGCTCGCGCGCTGCAGCCGCATCGATCACAGAAAAGGCAGCGAGGTGCAGTCCGGCGCGGCGGGCGAGCGCGGCATCGAGTTCGCCGGCCAGCGGCGTGTCGGAGTTTTTGAACAGCACTTCCATATAGCCGCGCGCAAACATTGCGGTGACGTTGCCTAGTCCGGTGGGGACGAGGCGCTCCGTGGCGGGGTCCTTATCCGCTTGGATCGAGACGGGTGTCGGCGCAAAACCGGCGCGCTGCAATGCGCGGCTTGCGGCCTGCGCATCGCGTACGAAGTGTCCAACATGATCGAGAAAAATCTCGTCGCCGAGGGGAAGCTGGCGGCGGCTCGCGGCCGGCATCGTCGCGCGCGACACTACGGTCGCTCCGACCGCGCAATGCCGGCGTCCTCAACGACCTTGCCCCAGCGTGCGATTTCAGACTGCAGGAACTCGGCGAGCTCGTTGGGTGAGCCGGCGCCGACCGGAATCATGCCGATGTCGCGCATTCGCGCGCGCACATCATTCATCGCCACGGCGTCGTTGAGCTCAGCGTTGAGCTTGGCGACGATCGCCGGCGGCGTACGGGCCGGCGCGATCACGCCCTGCCACGCCGCGGCATCGAAACCGGGAACGCCGGCCTCAGCCAACGGCGGCACCTCCGGCAAAACCGTGAACGGCTGTTTGGTGGTGACCGCAAGCGCGCGCACTTTACCGCTGCTGATGAACGGGGCGGCCGGGCCATAGTCGGTAAACATCACTTGGACATAGCCGGCCATAAGGTCGTTGAGCGCCGGCGCGGTGCCGCGATACGGCACATGTGTCATCTTGATTCCGGTCATGGTCGAGAACATCGCCGCGGCCAGATGATGAAACGCGCCGACCCCGCCGGTGCCGTAGCTGAGCGTGCGCTGCTTGGCGAGGCTGATGAGATCCTCGACGCTGCTCACCGGCAGCGAGGGATTGACGACCAGCACGAACGGCACCCTGGCGATCAGTGCGACCAGCACGAAGTCCTTGGCCGCATCGTAAGGCAAGCTTTTGTACAGCGTCACGTCGGCGGCGAGCGACGACACCGTCATCGAAATCGTGTAGCCATCGGGCGGCGATTTGGCGACGTAGTTGGTGGCGAGGATGGTGCCGGCGCCCGGGCGGTTCTCGACGACGAAGGCTTTACCCAACCGCTGTTCGAGCTTCTGCGCCAGAAGCCGCGCAAGAATGTCGGTGCCGCCGGCCGTCGCAAACGGCACGATAAAGGAGACTTGGCGCTCCGGATAAGTTTCGGCTCCATTCTGCGCGCGGGCCGTCGCGACCGCCATTGCCGGCAGGCTGGCGGCGAGCAAGGCGCGACGCGAAAGGGCCATCTTCCTTTCTGCCGTCATTGCCGTTTTCTCCCGGTCGCCCGGCGTGGCCGGATTTTTCTAATTGGCTTGCGCTTTACCATGACCGACGCACCAACGTCACCCCGGCGTGGCTGCGGCACAAACTCCGGCGCCGGCGGAGAAGAGCTTGGTTTGCATTTCTTGACAGCCAGTTGGGAGCCGGTCATAACGGCGCCGGTCTGCGCATTCGATGCCGCTGTTGCGCGACGAGGCCGCGGACCGTCAGCAGAAGAGACTGGCAGCAGAATAGACTGGAAGGATCCGGTCCGGGCACTGCCCCGAGCATCGGGCGCCGAACGAGGCTTGAACGAGCTGGGAAGAGGAAGACAGATGTTCGCGGTCTTTAAAACGGGCGGCAAGCAATACCGGGTGGCCGCCGAGGATGTGATCAAGGTCGGTAAAGTGAAAGGCGAGCCCGGCGAGATCGTCGAGTTTGGCGAGGTTTTGGTCGTGGGCGGCGACAGCCTGTCGCTTGGCGCGCCGACCGTTGCCGGCGCCACGGTGGCGGCCGAAGTTCTTGATCAAGCGCGCGGACCCAAGATTATCGCCTTCAAAAAGCGCCGCCGCAAAAATTCGCGCCGCAAGATCGGGCATCGCCAGGAATTTACGCTTCTGCGCATCACCGAAATTTTGACCGACGGCAAGAAGCCGAGCAAACAGGCGCAACCGAGACCCAAGCGGGCGCCTGCGGCGCCCCAAGCGACCGCCGGTGCAGAGACGGCCGAGACCACCGCGCCGACGCGTAAAGCTTCGGCACAGAAGCCGCAGAGGCCGAAAGCCAAACCGGCGGCGAAAGAAGAGAAGCCTAAAGGGCCGTCAAAGGGTAAGAAAAAGTGAACAAATGACATTGGCAGGTGATGCTTTTGTCACGAACGCGGTATACATAGCGCAGCAATGAGTTTCGGAGCCGGTAATGGCACATAAAAAAGCAGGCGGATCGTCGCGTAACGGCCGCGATTCTGCCGGACAGCGCCTCGGGTTGAAGATTTTCGGCGGCGAACGGGTGCTGGCCGGGAACATCATCGCGCGCCAGCGCGGCACCAAATGGCATGCCGGCCGTAATGTCGGCGTTGGCAAAGATCATACGCTCTTTGCCCTGATCAACGGCAAAATCGAGTTTCGTACCAAAACCAAAGGCCGCGTATTTGTGTCTGTACGTTCGATGAATGAGGCCGCGGCCCAATAACACGGTGGATCATAGGAGGTCCGCCGGCATGTAGTCGAACCGGCGGGCCCGAAATGGGCTCCAAAAGGGGAGACCGGCATGCCGGTCTCCCCTTTCGGTTTCTTGTGGGTTTTTGCAGGAGCCCAGGCGATGACGTTCGCACCTGAAGTCCCAACGTCCGACTTGACGCCCGTCTTGGCGCGCGACGCCAGCGCGCGCCGCATTCCCGCGCTCAAAACCGCGCGGCTCTCGCTGCGCGCGCCGGTCCGCAGTGACGTGCGCGATATCGTGGCGCTCGCCGGTGATCGCCGCGTTGCCGAGAACACCGCGCGCATTCCGCATCCCTACAGCGCCGCGGACGCCGAAGGATTCCTCGCTCTGACCAATCAAAAGGGCGGCGAAACGGTATTCGCGATCGAGCTTGACGGCGCATTGATCGGAATGTGCGGTGTCGATTTGCGTCAGGACGGCGCCGAGCTGGGCTATTGGCTGGGCGTGCCCTTTTGGGGTCGCGGCTACGCGACTGAGGCGGCGCGGGCGCTGATCGATTACGCCTTCGCCGAACTCGGCCATGACGCGCTTTCGTCCGGAGCTCGGGTCAGCAATCCGGCGTCGCGCCGCGTGCTGGAGAAATGCGGCTTCCAATGGGCCGGCGTCCAGCTTTGCCGCATCCGCGCCATCAATTCCGCGGCGCCGATCGATCGCTTTCGTCTTGATCGCGGCCTGTGGGCCTCGCTCAAGGCCTGGGGCCAAACGCGCCAAGTGGCTTAGCGCCGGGTGGCTTAGAGCATTGATCCGGAAAAGTGGAAACCGGCTTCCCGCCTGTGCGAAGCCAGGCAACCGCGAGTGTTCTCGTGCCACGCTTCGGCGGGCGAAGCCAGATCCGAAGAGATCATGCTCCAGCAAAGATCCAGGGCGATGATGCTGTCGCTCTGGTGCGACCCGATCGCTACCTGCGATCACGGCCGCGGATTGGTGGCGAAGAGCGGCATCAGTTTTGCCACCAGCGCCGGGCCGAACGAGCCTTGCGGATTTGACGGCGTGGCTTGGTCCATCATTTCCCAGCCGTGGATCAGGACGCGCGCGTGATCGAAGGCGTTTTCGAAGTCCGCGCCCGGATGCAGGCTTTGGTGGAAGAAGGCGTCGCCGAAATAGGTCCAGTCGCGTTCCGGGGCGCAGCCGAACGACGTGTGCTTGGCGTCCGCCGCGGTGATGACGATCGTGTTGTCGTTCGCCAACGGCGGCACGAAGATTCCGGAAAAGCAGGCCGAAACGATCACGACTCGATTCTTGATGCCCTCGCCGTCGAGCGCGGCTGCAACTTGCTGCGGCGTCAGTTCCGCTACCCCGCCGGGCAGCTGCAACGCGAAGCCGGTCTGCTCGCCATGTGACGTCATGACCAAGACGAAGACGTCGTTGTCCTTGTCCATGACATTGCCGATGGCGTGCACCGCCGCCTTGTAATTCGGAAAATTTGCGAGCGGAACCCTAGTGACCGTGTCGCGGCGATTGATCAGGCGCACGGTGCGACCCTTAATCGGCAAAACGCTGCCGAGCGCTTCCAATGCGCCGTCGAGTTCCTTGACGAAGACATCTTGATCAGCCCAGCCCGCGACCGCGAGCGTGAAAATTTCAGTTTCGCCTTTGCGTGACGGCGTCAGCTGCGCGAACTGCTCCTGAAGGAGGCGCGGCTGCGATTTTTCGACTTGCGTGACTTGAGCCGCACCTTGGCTGCGCGGTTTGCCTTCGGCGCGATGGGCCGCATATACGGTTTCCCACCAGTTGGCGTTGCGCGGATCGAAATCGGGCGGCACAAAGAGCGGTGTATGAGGCAACGCCACATTGGCGGCGAACAGCGCGAGCCACAGGCCCGCAATCCTGCCGACGAGCCGCCAACCCGATTGCTGTTCGAGCGAGCCGACGATGCAGGTCATGGCTCCAACCCACCACACGAAAAGAAGCGTATAGGCTGCGCCGGCCACGACCGCGTTATTGACTAGGGCAGGCTGTCCCGCCGCCTGGGCCAGCACGGGCGCGCCGATGCCGATTGCGGTCATGACGATGTCGGCGATCACGGAGAGCACGAACATCGCCGCCAATGCCGTGGTGCGCGCGGCCGGACGCACGAACAGGGCGGCGATCGCGAGCTCAAGCGCGATCCAGGCAATCACTGCATTGAGGCCGTAAGGATTAAAGGCTTGCCAGGCGCCGGCCTCGACCAGTTGCAGCCCGGCGCGCACGGCCGCCACCAAGCCTGCGAACGCCAACAGCGATCGCAATCCGACGAGCGGCGGATCGGACGTCCTACGCCAGATCGCAGCCCGCATCGCGAGCTTTACAACGCCCCACACGCTTCTCGTTCTCCGCACCAGTTCCGAACAGGCAGTAATGGCAGGACGGGCCCCGCTCCCGTCAATCCCGACCTTATATCAGGCAGGCATTATCGGCCACCGCGCCGCCGTTGACAGGAATGACTGTTGTGCCGGCGGGTTTCGCGTTTTACCAGTTAGCAAATGAAGTTTCTCGACCAGGCCAAGATTTACATTCGCTCCGGCGATGGCGGCAATGGCTGCGTCTCGTTCCGGCGCGAGAAGTTCATCGAATTCGGCGGTCCGAACGGCGGCGACGGCGGCAAGGGCGGTGACGTCATCGCCCAAGCGGTCGACGGTCTCAACACATTAATCGACTACCGCTACCAGCAGCATTTCACCGCGCAGAACGGCCGTGCCGGCATGGGCAAGGACCGCCATGGCGCCAACGGCGCCGATGTCGTTCTCAAAGTGCCGGTCGGCACGCAGATCTACGACGAGGACGACACAACACTACTGGCCGATCTGACCGCAGTCGGACAGCGCATCGTGCTCATCCGCGGCGGCAATGGCGGGTTCGGCAATGCGCATTTCAAGACTTCGACCAATCGCGCGCCGCGACGCGCCAATCCCGGTCAAGCCGGCGTCGAGCTCACGGTGCGGTTGCGGCTTAAGCTCATCGCCGATGCCGGGATCATTGGTCTTCCGAATGCCGGCAAATCGACTTTTCTTGCCGCGGTGAGCGCGGCCAAGCCCAAGATTGCCGACTACCCGTTCACCACGCTGCATCCGCAGCTCGGAGTGGTCGAGGTCGATGGGCGCGAATTCGTGCTCGCCGATATCCCGGGCTTGATCGAAGGCGCGCATGAAGGCGTCGGTCTCGGCGACCGCTTTCTCGCGCATGTCGAACGCTGCCGTGTGCTCCTGCATCTGGTCGACGGCACCAGCGAGGACGCGGGCGCCGCCTGCAAGACCGTGCGCGCAGAGCTGAAAGCCTATGGTCACGAGCTTGCCGAAAAACCCGAAATCGTCGCGCTCAATAAAGCCGATGCGCTCAGCGCTCAAGACACCGAGCGACAGGCGGCAAGCTTGAAACGCGTGACGAAGACGACGCCATTCGTCATTTCCGCGGTGAGTGGACAAGGTGTTGACGCGGTCCTAAGGGCGCTATTGGCCTTCATCGACAAAGCGCGCCGGGACACGGCTGCGCCGCGCTCCGCCGACGTCGCCTGGCAGCCGTAAAGCATGATCCCGAAAAGTGGATACGGGTTTTCGGAATAGATCATGCTCAAACAACAAGCGTTAGCGTGGGGCAGGGGGGATTGATGGTCCAAACATTTGTGCTGGTGCATGGCGCCTGGCACGGCGGCTGGTGCTGGCAACGGGTTGCCGCTCAGCTTCGCCGGGACGGCCACGCCGTTTTTACGCCGACCTTGACCGGCCTCGGCGAGCGCTCGCATCTGCTAGCGCCCGGAATCAACCTCGCCACCCATGTCGCCGACATTGTGAACGTGATGAAATGGGAACGGCTGCGCGATGTCGTTCTCTGTGGCCACTCCTATGGCAGCTTCGTTATTTCCCGCGTCGCCGAAGAGATGGCGTCCGCCATACGCTCAATCGTCTTCCTCGACGCTTTTCTTCCAGCCGACGGCGATACGATAGAAAAAGTGACGGGCTCTGCGATTCAGGATGCTGTGCGCGCAGCGCTGCAGCGGGGCGAGCTCGGCGTGCCGCCGCGCTCGGCGGAAACATTTGGAGTGAATGAAGCCGACCGCGCATGGGTGGATAGCTTGTGCGTGCCGCAGCCGATCGGCACTTTCACGTCGCCGATCGTGCTCGATGGCGCGCGCGAGCGAATTTCGCGAAAAACATATATTCGCGCCAAAGGCTATCACAATCCCAGCTTTGATCGCGCGTTCGGGGCCGTGAAATCGGATCCCTCATGGCGTTGTCATCATGTGCCCTGCGGCCATGACGTGATGGTCGATATGCCGGAACGCCTCAGCGAGCTTCTGCTGCAAGCCGCGGCCTGAAACGTTCGAACCGCAGGGAGCCGTCGCGTTTGATGCGCGGCAGAAGATCGACTTCCCAGGTCAGGTACTCTTGCATCGCCGCTTTGACATCGCCGGGGCGCTCGTAAGGCTTGCGCCATTGGTCGACCACTTCGTCGGCCATCTTCGCGTCGGTCGACAACGGCCGGCCAGCTGCTTGCCACGCTGCATTGCCGCCTTGAAGAAAGCGCACCGGCCGATCGATCAGCGTCTCGGCTTCGGCCACCGCAAGCACGGCGAGCGCGCCGTCCTCGGACGTGAGTACAAGTGTGTCAGCGATTGCGATTTTTTCCAGCGCCCGCGCCAGTCGCGTCCTGATCGCAAACCACGCACCCGGAATGTGCCCGGCAAGATAATTCCGACTCAGCGAAAGGTCGAGGACCGTTGCCGCATTGCGTGACACGAGTTCCGCAAGCGCCTTAGCCTCGATCGCAGCTTCGCGGCGCGTTTCGTTTTCAAGAACCGGCATCGCCGGCCGGCCTGTTTCATTGCCGACTTCTGCCAGCAAAAAGACTTCGGCAAAACCCATCTGTCGCAACCACGATCCGGTCATGGCGGCGCGCACTTCCAGATCATCGACCAGTACGACCCGGGCGCCGAGCGTGCCGATATATTGATCCGTGGCCTGGACCAATTGGCCTCCGGGCGCCGAAATCGCGCCGGCAATGTGGCCCGCTTCGTATTCGGCCGGATCGCGCACATCGAAGACATAAAGCGTGCGGTTCTCGTCCCGCCGCAAAGCGTCAAGCGTGGCCCGATCGATGGTCTTTACGCCACAGGCCTGCGCCACCCGCCGCGCCGCGCTTTTCGCCCACGCCAATTGTTCGCGTGAGACCCGCGGCGCCCGCCGGCTTTTCCCCTTGTCGCAGGTCAGGCCGGCAAGACTCCAGCCCATCGTGCCGTTGCGCAGCGCCACGACTTTGTTTGGCAGCCCGGCATTGATCAAGGATTGCGCGCCGATAATGCTGCGGGTGCGACCGGCGCAATTGACGACCACCGTCGTGTCAGGAGACGGCGCGAGCTCGCGCGCCCGCAGCACCAGTTCCGCGCCGGGCACATTGGTCGCGCCTGGGATCGAAACCCGCGCATATTCATCAAACGGCCGGCTGTCCAGGACCACGAGATCGGCGTCTTCGCCGATCAGCCGCGCGAGTTCATCGGCGGCAATGTTCGGGGTGCGATTTTCATGTTCGATGAATTCGCCGAACGCCTTGCTCGGCACATTGACGCCGGTGAACAACTCGAACCCAGCCGCTGCCCACGTCTCGACGCCGCCGGCAAGGATGCGCAGGTCGGAGTAGCCGTTGCGCGCCAGAACGAGAGCCGCGCGCTCGGCAAGGCCGTCGTTGCCGTCGCACAACACGATGCGGGTCGTACGCCGCGGCACCAGCTCCGCGAATTTCAGCTCCAGCCGGCTGAGCGGCGCCGAACGCGCCAGCAATAGATGGCCTTGCGAAAAAATCAGCTCTTCGCGGACGTCGACAAGGGCGAGTTCGCCGCCGTCCTCCACCATGCCCCGCAGTGCGGCGGGGCTGACCGCCGCGGTCACGTCGCCTGCTGCGGCGTCATCTGTTTGACTTCGCCGGTATTGGGATCGAAGCGCACGCGCTGGATGCGATCGAGATTCGTCCCGGTCACGCGAACGAAGCGGGCGTTATCGGGATAGTCGATCGAGTGGATCCTGCCGTCCTGATAAATGCCCGCCTGCCCCGGCATCAGCCGATACTTTTTCACCGGTTTGAGCTTGGCGTGCTGCGGATCGCGGCCGTCGTCTTCGCGCTCCCATTCGGTCATGTCGGTGTAATGGGTCGCCTGGCCGTAAATGGCCCAGGAATCGCCGTGATCGTGCGGCGGCGAAACGCGCGCCTTGTCATTGATGTGAGCCAGCACCTGAAAACCGAGCTCGGGGTCCTCATAAAGGACATGCAGGCCGCGGGATGCCTCTTCGCAATGCCGGCGCACAAAGTCGCGATTCTGCAAGAGGTGTTCGAGCCGGGCGCGCACCTGTTCGCGGCCTTTTGGCCCCGGATCGCGCGCCAGGATGGACCGGCAATCGGAAATGAACTGGTCGAATTCGTAAGCCATCGCAATCACCCCTGATGGAGCTTGGACCCCGTTTAATGTCGCGCATCCACGCGCGAAGCGCCAGTGCCGGAAGTTCGCACGAGCCTAGCCAATTTGGCGAGGCCCGCGCGGGTCGTTACATTGGTTGCATGTTTGGTCTGCCCCGAACTCATGAGCGGCCCCGCAACGTCCGGCTGGACACGCTGATCCGCCTGCGCTGGCTCGCGGTGTGCGGCCAGTTGGCCGCCGTCGTCGTGGTGCATTTCGGCCTGGAATTTGAAGTTCCGATATGGGCGTGCCTTGCGGTTATCGCGCTCGCGGCGCTTCTGAACGTGGCGCTGCGGGCCAGCTTTCGTCAGACCCAATGGCTCGAGCCGGACCGCGCGGCCTGGCTGTTGACGTTCGATATCGCGGAGCTCGCCGCGCTTTTGTACCTCACCGGCGGCCTGGAAAATCCCTTCGCCTTTCTTCTCCTCGGCCCGGTCTTGATCTCGGCGACCGCGCTGCCGCCGCGGATGACCTTGCTGATCGGCACCTTCGCGATGTTCTGCGCCACGATGCTGGTGTTCCTGCATTACGATTTGCCGTGGGATGCCGAGAACCCGCTTGAACTTCCCGAAATCTACATGGTGGGCGTCTGGCTCTCGATCCTGCTCGCGATCGGCTATATCGGCGTTTACACTTGGCAGGTTGCCGAGGAAGCGCGCCAACTCTCGGACGCGCTGGCCGCCACCGAACTGGTGTTGGCGCGCGAGCAGCATCTGTCCCAGCTCGACGGGTTGGCCGCCGCCGCCGCCCATGAACTTGGCACGCCGTTATCGACCATCACCGTCGTGATCCGCGAGATCGAACGCGCGCTCGAGCCCGGCTCGCCATACGCCGACGACGTCAAGCTCTTGCGCGAGCAAGCGCAGCGCTGCCGTGAGATTTTGGCCAAGATCACCGAACTGCCGGCGGCGGGCGAGCCGTTCGACCGCATGCCGCTCTTGGCCCTGATCGAGGAAGCGGTGGCGCCGCACCGTAATTTCGGCGTTTCAATCGTAGTCGCTTACCCGCCCAACCGGGCCGGTGAACCGGCCGGAGAGCGCAATCCCGCAATCCGTTACGGCCTCGGCAATCTGATCGAAAATGCGGTGGATTTCGCCCATAGCCGGGTCGAGGTCGCCGTCCACTGGACGGCGGAGGAGGTCGGCATCACCATCAGCGATGACGGGCCTGGCTTTGCTCCCGAAGTCGTCGATCGGCTCGGCGCGCCCTATGTCACCCATCGCCGGACCGGACCCCGCGGTTCGG
>JBAQBC010000210.1:0-12925 GCA_049286035.1 Xanthobacteraceae bacterium | reverse complement strand
CTTTCGACCTTTGCCTGGAAATGGATGTTCGATCCAACCTTCAGCGTCATCAACTGGACGCTGTTCCAGCTTGACCTCATCCACGGGCGGATCAACTGGCTCGGCGATCCGAACCTGGCGTTGATTTCGGTGATCATCGTCAATGTCTGGCGCGGCGTGCCGTTCTTCGCGATCAGCCTGCTCGCCGGATTGCAGACCATCAATCCTGAACTGCAGGAGGCCGCCGCCATCGACGGCGCGCGTCCCTGGCAGCGCTTCTGGCACGTGACCTGGCCGCTGCTTCTGCCGGTAACCATGGTGGTGGTGCTGTTCTCGGTGATCCAGACATTCGCCGATTTTCAGCTCGTTTATGTGCTGACTGGCGGCGGCCCGGCCAATGCGACGCAACTGTTTGCGACCTATGCCTATCAGATCGGCGTCGGCACCGGACTTCTGAGCGAGGGAGCGGCGATCTCTCTCGCCATGTTCCCGTTCCTGCTCATCGTCGTGGTGGTGCAGCTTCTCTATATCCGCCGTGTCGAGGTGCACTGAGCCATGATTGAAGGGGCAAAATGGCGCCGTTGGGTGTTCTTCTATATTCCGCTCGGCGGTTTCATTTTCTGGCTGCTGTTCCCCTTCTACTGGATGCTGGTGACGTCGGTCCGGCCAGACCGGGAACTCTATCGGCCGTGGATGGCGCCCAATTACACGCCGTTCTGGACCGCGCATCCGACGCTGGTCCACGTCATGGACCTGCTGACCGAAACGCTGTTCACCAGGTGGATGCTCAACACGCTGTTCATCGCGATCGTTTCGACAGTCATCTCGCTCTTTTGCGGCGTCTTTGCCGGTTACGCGCTGTCGCGTCTGAAGTTTCCTTTCGCCGGCAGCCTTGGCACCGGCATCTTCATTACTTACCTCGTGCCGCAGACACTCTTGTTCATCCCGCTCGCAGACATCATCCGCAATTTTAAGCTCGGCGATACGCCGTGGGCGCTGATCCTCACCTATCCCACTTTTCTCATTCCGTTCTGCACCTGGCTCTTGATGGGTTACTTCAAGGCGATCCCGCGGGAGCTTGAAGAATGCGCCCGTATCGACGGCGCCACGCGCTGGAAAGCGATGGTGTACATCATCATCCCGATCGCCGTTCCGGGCATCCTCTCAGCCGGCATCTTCGCGTTCACGCTGTCGTGGAACGAATTCATCTACGCGCTGGTGTTTCTCTCGTCGGCCGAGCAGAAAACGGTTTCGGTGGGGGTCACTTCCGAGCTTGTGCGCGGCGACGTGTTCTATTGGGGGCAATTGATGGCGGGCGCGCTGCTTGGCTCGATCCCGGTCGCTTTCATCTACTCGTTCTTCGTCGAGCATTACGTTGCCGGCCTTACCGGCTCAGTAAAGGGATAAGGTATGGCCCGCGTTCTGATCCGCAGCCTGAACAAATTTTACGACGACGTTCACGCGGTCAAAGACGTGAACCTTGAAATCCGCGATAAGGAATTCGTTGTTCTGGTAGGTCCTTCGGGCTGCGGCAAGACCACGACGCTGCGCATGGTGGCGGGTCTCGAATCCATTAGCTCGGGTCAGGTGCTCATCGGCGATACCGTGGTGAACGAACTGGCGCCCATGGACCGCGACATCGCCATGGTGTTTCAGAATTACGCGCTCTATCCGCACATGAGCGTCTACGACAACATGGCCTTCGGCCTGAAAATGCGGAAAGTCGAGCGTGGCGAGATCCGCAAGCGCGTCTACGACGCTGCCGATATTCTCGGCATTCGCGATTATCTCGCTCGCAAACCCCGGCAGCTTTCGGGCGGGCAGCGCCAGCGCGTGGCGCTCGGCCGCGCCATCGTCCGCCATCCGCAAGTGTTTCTATTCGACGAGCCGCTTTCGAATCTCGACGCAAAGTTGCGCGTGCAAATGCGCGTGGAATTAAAGAAATTGCACAACCGGCTCAATACTACCGCCGTTTATGTCACGCACGACCAGGTGGAGGCGATGACGCTTGGCGACCGCGTGGTGGTCATGCGCGGAGGCCTGGTGCAGCAGGTCGGCGAACCGCTCGAACTTTACAATACGCCAGTCAACCGCTTCGTCGCCGGCTTCATCGGCTCGCCGGCGATGAATTTTGCCTCGGTTCATGTGACGAATGGGACTGGCGGATTGCGGGCCGGCAATACCGGGCTTGCCATCGATGTGCCCGCCGAGATCAGTTCGCGGCTTGCGCCTTACGCGGGCCACGACGTGATCATGGGCGTTCGCCCGGAGGATATGGAGATCGCCAACGGCGGCGATCCGCCGGGACTCTGTTTCGAGGCCCTGGTGGAGGTCGTGGAGAGATTGGGCGCCGAGATTCTGCTCGACCTGCAGGTCGGCCAGCAGACCATGGTAGCGTCGGTCGAGCCGAACGTCCGCGCCAAGCGAGGAGACAAATTGCGGTTCGCGCTGCGACCGGAGCGGTTGCATTTCTTTGATACAAACTCTGAAGCGGCGATCTAGGGTCAAAACTCATTAATTTGCGCGGCCGCGCCGCTGGCCCTTTCGGCCGCTACTTTCTGGTGCCTTGAAGCGAACGATGGACGGATATGGAGAACGTCATGGTTTTGCAAAAATTCATCATCGAACGCGATATCCCAAAGGTCGGAACTTTCGAGCGGGAACAACTGCGGCAAGCCGCGGCGAAATCGAACGATGTGCTGCGCCAGCTCGGCCCCGACATCCAATGGGTCGAGAGTTATGTTGCCGATAATAAAACCTTCTGCGTGTATCTTGCCAAAGACGAGGCGATCATTCGCCGGCACGCCGAAATTAGCGGCTTTCCGGCAACCAAAATCACCGCAGTGAAGAAAATGATCGATCCAACCACGGCGGCAGCCTGAGCTTTTGGCCGCTACATTGGGGCGAAACGGCCCGAACCCCGCCTTGCGGGAAATATTCCAAATGCGGCTCGCGAATTATCCGATCGCCTTGCGTTGACGCAGCCATTCGCGCCGTGTCACGTTTTGGCGCCCAGCCACGGCGAGCGGCCGGCCAAACACAGAAACAGCGGCGGGCCGGGGGAGGAAACGCAGCAAATGGCGGCCCGATCGGCATGACCACGTCCCCGCCGCCGATTCATCAAACGACGGCGGGCGCGGCCGCGCCTTTGCTGGACATTGCGCAGTTGACGATGCGGTTCGGCGGTATCGTTGCGCTCGAAAATGTCAGCTTCACAGTGAGCAAAGGCCGCATCGCGGGGCTCATCGGCCCCAACGGCGCCGGGAAAACCACATTGTTCAACTGCCTGAGCCGGCTTTATCGGCCCGAGCGGGGCGACATTCGTTTGAACGACAAGTCGCTGCGCCGCTGTGCGGCCTCTGACATCGCCGCGATCGGCATCGGCCGCACGTTCCAGAGTCCGGCACTGTTTGGTTCGATGACGGTGCTCGACAATGTCAAGGTCGGCGGTCACGCGCGCGGCCGTAACGGTGCGGTGATCGATGCGATCACGCTGCCTTCGATGCGCCGCGAGGAGCGTCGCTTCGACGAGACCGCGCGCGCGATGTTGGCCTTCGTCGGACTGGAACGAGAGGCGTCGCGGCCGGCTGCGAGTTTGTCTTTCGCCGCGCGCAAGCGCGTTGAGCTCGCGCGCGCGCTCGCGGCGCGGCCATCGCTGTTGCTCCTCGACGAGCCGGCCGGCGGTCTCAACCATGATGAGGTCGCCCAACTGGGTACGCTCATTCGTTCGGTCCGCGATCAGCTCGCGATCACCATTCTGTTGGTCGAGCATCACATGGGCCTGGTGATGGGCCTGTCCGATCAGGTTGTGGTGCTCAATTTCGGCCGCGTGATCGCCGACGGACCGCCGGAAGAGGTGCGCGGTAATCCCGCGGTCGCCGAAGCCTATCTGGGGACGCGGCACTGATGACGGCGATACTTGAAATGCGCGCGGTGAAGTCCTTTTACGGACAGTCCGAAGTCCTGCATGGCATCGATCTCGCAGTGGAGGAAGCCGGCATGACCGTACTGCTTGGCGCCAACGGCGCCGGCAAGACGACTACGCTAAGGGCGATCTGCGGCATGGTGCGCAGCGAAGGTGAGATCCTATTTGGCGGACGCCGGATCGAACGCTGCACCACCGAGCAGATCGCCGGCTTCGGCGTTGCCCATGTGCCGGAGGGGCGCGGCACTTTCACCGGCCTGACGGTCGAGGAAAACCTGCGCATTGGGGGCTATGCGGCCGCCGGCCGGCCGGACGAAAAGATGCAGCGCATGTACGGCTATTTTCCCATTCTTGCGCAGCGCCGGCGCCAGCAGGCCGGCGCACTATCCGGCGGCGAGCAGCAGATGCTTGCCATTGCCCGGGCCCTCATGATGTCGCCGCGGCTTCTGGTGCTCGACGAGCCGTCGTTCGGGCTCGCACCGCGAGTCGTCGAAGCCATTTTTGGAATCGTTGAACGGATTAGGCGAGAACAGCGGGTCAGCGTCCTCTTGGTTGAGCAGAACGCGAGCCTGGCCTTGGAAATGGCGGATCGCGCCTACCTTTTGGAAACCGGTTATGTCGTGACCTCCGGCAGCGCCAAGGTGCTCGCGGACGACCCGCAGATCCGCCGCTCCTATCTCGGATACTGACGAGCGCCGATGCATCAGCTCCTGCAACAGATATTCTCAGGGCTCGCCGCCGGCGCCGTCTATGCCAGCCTGGCGCTGGCGCTGGTGATGATCTACCGCGCCACCGATCTTGTGAACTTCGCGCAAGGCGAGATGGCGATGTTCTCCACTTATATCGCCTGGACGTTCGTCAATGCTGGACTGCCGTTCTGGGCTGCGTTCGTGATCACGCTCGCGGTATCGTTTGTCGGCGGCATGGCAATCGAACGGATTGTCATTCGCCCTGTCGAAAATGCGCCGATCCTCACTGCAGTCGTCGTCACCATCGGTCTGCTTCTGATTTTCAACGCGACCGCCGGCTGGATCTACAGCTACACCTTGCAGGAGTTCCCGAGCCCGTTTCCCGATCGCACCCTGTTCGGCGCGCTGATGACGACCCGCGATGTCGGGGTGATCGCGGTGACGCTGGTCATGCTTGCCGCACTGTTCTGCTTTTTCCGCTTTACCGCGACCGGGTTGGCAATGCGCGCTGCCGCGCAAAATCCGGAATCGGCGCGGCTGTGCGGAGTTCGCGTCGGCCGCATGCTGGCGCTGGGATGGGGCTTCGCGGCGGCGATCGGCGCGGTGGCGGGCATCATGGTCGCGCCGGTTTTGTTTCTTGATCCGAACATGATGGGCGGCGTGCTGCTCTACGCCTTTACCGGCGCATTGCTCGGCGGCATCACCAGTCCCGTTGGCGCCGTGGTCGGCGGCTTGATCGTCGGTGTGACCGAAAACCTGGTTGGCACGTATCTGATCGCCAGTCAGCTCAAGCTGACCGTGGCGCTCATATTGATCATCATTGTACTTGTGTTTCGGCCGAACGGTTTGTTCGGCACCGCGGTGGTACGGCGGGTGTGAGGATGGCCGAAAGTGCTTCCCTCGACGGGACTGCAAAGCTCGCGATGGAGCGCGAGACCAGAATGGCCATTGCCGTGTGGCGCTGGGTCGGCACCGCCGCATTGATCGCGGTCGCGGTGGTGCTGCCTTTCACGGTGAGCAAATATCACGTCTTCGAACTGACGCAGGTGATGATCTACGCCATTGCCGTGCTCGGACTTAACATTCTCACCGGCTATAACGGGCAGATCTCGCTGGGTCACGGCGGCTTCTTCGCCGCGGGCGCCTACACCGCCGCCATTCTGATGCGCTATGGGGTTCCCTATTGGGCGACGCTGCCGCCGGCGGCGCTGGTCTGTTTCGGGCTCGGCGTCCTGTTCGGCCTGCCGGCGCTGCGCTTCGAGGGCCCTTATCTTGCGCTTGTCACCTTGGCGATGGCGGTCGCCATGCCGCAATTGCTGAAATATTTCGATAACTGGACCGGCGGCAAGCAGGGCCTCGTTCTGGTCAAGCCGATGCCGCCGCCGGAACTCGGCATTGACCGCGATCGGTGGCTGTATTTGTTCGTTCTGGTGGTTCTTTTGGTTGCGATCCGCGTCGCCGCAAACCTGCTCAATGGCCGCACCGGCCGCGCCTTCGTTGCCATCCGTGATCACCCGATCGCGGCCGCCGCCATGGGCATTAATACCGCCCGCTACAAGACGCTGGCCTTCGGCACCAGCACGCTGTTCACCGGGGTCGCCGGAGCGCTTGCCGCAATCGTGATCGGCTTTGTCGCCCCTGAAAGTTTCACCCTCTTCCTGTCGCTGTCGTTCCTGATAGGCTCGGCGGTCGGCGGTATCGCTACCATTGGCGGCGCTATCGTCGGCGGGTTTTTTATCGAGTTCGTGCCCAATTTCGCCAACGACATTTCCGATGCGGCGCCGTGGGCCATTTATGGATTGACGATGCTATTGTTCATGTACGTCATGCCGCGCGGCGTGGTCGGCACACTCGGCCCCTGGCTCGCGCATGCAATGCAACGGTTTCGATCGGCGCGCCGCGCCGCGAAATGACACAAACGCAAAGGGAGGTTTGTGATGAAAGCGAAGCAGATAATCGTAGCCGGCCTGTGCATGGCCGGCCTGATGCTCGCCGGCGATGCGGTTTACGCGGCCGGCCAATATGGACCCGGGGTTACCGACACCGAAATCACGATCGGGAATACCAATCCCTATAGCGGCCCGGCCTCCGCCTACGGGATCAATGGCAAAGTCCACGCCGCCTATTTCGCGATGATCAACGAGAAGGGCGGCATCAACGGGCGCAAAATCAATTACATCACCCGCGACGACAGTTACAGCCCGCCCAAGACCGTCGAGCTGGTTCGCCAGATGGTCGAGCAAGACAAGGTGTTCTTGCTGTTCGGCACGCTGGGCACGCCGTCGAACATGGCGATCCACGGCTATTTGAACGAGAACAAAGTGCCGCAACTGTTCGTCGCCACCGGCGCCGACCAGTGGAACGATCCCAAGAATTTCCCTTGGACGATGATGTGGCTGCCGAGCTACGGCATCGAGTCGCACATCTACGCGAACTACATCCTCAAGAACCTGCCGAACGCCAAAATCGGCGTGCTCTATCAGAACGATGATTATGGCAAGGACTATCTCAATGGGCTGCGCGCCGGGCTTGGCGACAAAGCCGCTAAGATGATCGTGGCGACGCAATCCTATGAGACCACCGATCCGACGGTCGACCAGCAGGTAGTGGCGCTGCAAGGCAGCGGCGCCGACGTGCTGCTGACCGCGGCAACTCCAAAATTCGCCGCGCAGACCGTTCGCAAAGTCTACGATATCGGCTGGAAACCCACTCACTTCCTCAATTCGGTGGGCAATTCGGTGGGTACGGTGATGAAGCCCGCAGGTTTGGATAAAGGCGTCGGCGTCATCTCCGCCACCTCCATCATGGATCCGACCGATCCGCAGTGGCAGGACACGCCGGGATATAAAGAGTGGCTCGCGTTCATGAACAGCCATGGTCTTTCCGGCAGTATCACCGATGTTCAGGCCGCGATCGGTTACTCCTATGCGCAAACCATGGCCGAAGTGCTCAAGATGTGCGGCGACAATCTCACCCGCGAGAACGTCATGAAACAGGCCGCAAGCCTGCATAATTTGAAGCTGCCGTTGTTGTTGCCGGGCATCACGCTCAACACCAGCGCCGACGACTTCGATCCGATCAAACAGATGCAGCTGCAGAAGTTTGACGGCACGACGTGGAAGCTGTTCGGCGAGGTGATATCGGGTTCCGGCACCTGATAGACTCGTCATTGCGAGCGCAGCGAAGCAATCCAGCCCGCGGTTAAAAGTCTGGATTGCTTGGTCGCCCCAACAGGGCTCCTTGCAATGACGGTTTTGCGCAGCGGTTACTGTTCCGGCTCGATCAGGATCGGTGCATCGAGCGTCAGGCGATGCTTGGCATCGAGTCCGGCATCGATCGCAGCCTTCCAGTTGCCGGGCTGCGACAGCGCGATGACGTCGACTTGCCAGCTGCCGTCTTGAGCCTGCACGGCAGGCCACGTGATTGGTTGGCCCCCTGGCGGTGTCAGCGTGAACGTCAATCGTTGCGCTGCAAGTGGTTTAAAGTCGTCGTTCCACAGTCGAATGGTGGCGCGCGCCGTGCCGACACGGCCAGGCACGATGGTGACATCGGCCATGCCCGCGTTGGAATGGATGTGAACAAAGGCGGCGCCCTCAGGAACAGCCGCATTGTGGTGCGCGTGACTCGCCGGCGCCATGGCGCCGAGAAAGCCGACCACCGTGACCGCAGCGAAGCCCAATCCGGTTTCGGCCAGGCTGGTACGGTACAGCCAACGAACGGTGCTCGCGGTTGCCAGCCGCGGCGTCAGATAGAAGCGATTGACCGAAGCGAGAGCGATCATCGCCGCAAAGATGGCGATCTTGATCAGAACGAGCTGGCCGTATGATGTCACGAAAAGATCATTGAGGGTTTCGACTTCGTACCAGCTATTAGCGACTCCAGAAGCTAACAGCGTGCCGACGCTGATAACGCCAAGCAGCGAAAATCTCTGCACCGCGATAGCAGTCACGGTGGCCCAGCGCGGCTCTTTCTGCCGCCAGGCCGTAGCGAGCAGCATGGCAAGCGGCGGCAGACCGCCGAGCCAAGCGCCGGCGGCTAGCAAGTGCAGTGCGTCGGCGGCCAGAGGAAATTCACCGGCGATGCCGGGCGTGGCCCCGGCGTGCCCGGTCCAGGCCGGTCCGATCAGCACGACGATTGCGAGAACGATCGCCCCCGCGCTCCATAAGCGCCGATCGGCGCTACGCCTGCGCATCGGCAACGACGCGGCAAGGAGCCCGGCCGCCGCCAGTCGGGCCAGCAACATTTGACCGAAGCGCGTTTCGCTCGCGACCGTCCACATCCCGCCGTCGCGCCAGATTTGCGCGATTGGCGCGGCGTAGATATCGGCGGCGAGCAGAACGAGCCAGATCACGCCGGAAGCCGCCGCTACGACGAGGCTCACCCACACGAGCCAAGCCCAGCGGCTGCGCAAGCGCTCTATGTCACGATCGATCACCCCTGCCGCAGCGGTGAAGGCCGGCATGGCGACCGTGACCTCAAAAATCACCACGCCCGCCGCGATGATTGTCGCGGCAAAATGAACGGCGCGGACGTAAGCGAGCGGATCACCCAAGCTATGGACCAACGCTGAAGGTGAAGCTTCCTTCCGTCTTATGTGTGTCGACTGACAATGCTTGCCAGCGCACGCGGTAGGTGCCGTGCGTGAGAGCTTTCAGACCAACGCGCATGGTGTTGCCGCTGATCTGCGCCTTGCCCTGATCGACGCGAGCGCCATTGGCATCCGTCACCTGCACGGAACTGAACGCCGACTCGAGGTTCTGCGTAAAAGTCAGCGAAACCTCGCGCGGTACGCTCGCCACCGTGCTGCCGACCAGTGGACTGGCGTGATCGAGAAAAGCGTGGGCGTGCGCGGCGGCGTTACCGAAGAGTGCAGCCAGCAACAAAAGGAAGACGATGTATATTCGCATGATCATGCCTCAGAATTTGAGTTGTTGCGGAGGAGCCGAGCTGCCGCCGAGCAGCGGCCGGCCGATCGTGGTCGGGAACATGTCGTCGAGATAAAGATGCAGCTGGCCGAGGAAGCCGACACCGGTGCCGCTGGCATGGTTCACCGGGAGCACCGCTTCCGCTCCCACTTGAAAATAGGTGCCGACCCAGATCACGCCCGGATTGATCGTGCCGGTGGTGAGCGGGCTGTTGCCGAAATTGTTCGCAACCGGCGTCGACAATTGCATCTCGACGATCGGGATGAGGTGATTGATGAAATCCGGCAATTGGTAATCGCGGATTTCCGATTTCAGATAGGGCATGCTGTATTGGATCGATGCGCCATAGACCAGCACTTGCGGAATGAAGCTGCCGGAATCGACGTCGAAGTTGCGCGTGGGTATCTGATAGCCAACCTGCCCGGTGACAGCGAAGGCGCGCAGCCAACCGAACGAGTCGGGCAGATCGCCAAAGCCTTTGCCAAAATAGAAGGTCGGCGTGAGCGTCGACCAGGGCGTGTCCAACCCCGAATTGATTGCTCCGGTACCGCCCCAATCGACGATCAGGCCGAGTAGCAGAGCCAGTTCGTGGGGACCGTCTTTGAGAAGCTGGTATTGCAACGTGGTTTCGAGATTGTGAAACCCGGCTTGGGTGAAGCCGCCAGGCTGGTGAATGTTTGTCCAGGTTTCGCCGATCGAAATCCCGAGATCCTCGGTGATGCGTTTCGACAACTCTACCGAAACGTCCCACTCGGTGGCGGCCGGCACGTCGCCGGTCTTGGACCAGGCGACGGTCGGCATGGACATTTCGTCGGCGACGCAGGGATCGTCGGTGGCAAGCGTCGCGGGTAAAAATCGCGGGCCGACGAAGCAGTGTGCCAGAGCGTCGACCGCAGACACTGCGACTAACAGGAGCGCAAGCGCGAAAGCGCGCGAGCAGCTCGAATAACGAAACATGGCAGTTCTCCATTAGCGCGTGAACAGGAAGGCGGCCGATCGCGGCCGCAAGCTTTCACAGCGTCGATGGAGGCCCTCGCGAGCGATGAGCGCTGGATTTGGTTTCGGCAAGACGGACCCAGCGCGTCGGTAGATCGAGCCGCTCGAATGAGACCTGCGGCAGACCAGTCGTGGCGACGGTCGGCGGAAGAACGGTTGCCAACGAGGCAATGCAGCCGATGCAGGTTTTGAGGCAAATATCGCCATTGCTGTCGTGGGATCCGGTCCCCGGTCCCGTGGCAAGGTCGCTGTGGCAGATAATGCCACCGTCTTGATCAGCGGCTTGAGCCGCGCTTTGGGCGGCGCCAAAGCTGGCAACGACGCCCGCGAGCGCAATCGCGTAAGCCGCGACGAGCGCGATAATGCGCTGGCGCAATGGCCGCTTCGCGAACGTCATGCGTAAAACCCGGCCTCGACCCCTCGTCGACTACGAACATCCTAGCGGCAAAGAAATTCCATCGCCAGCCGAAAACGCCAGGCCAAATTGCGCCGAAACCAGGCTCGATGCAGAATTGCATGTGTTAGATTACCGATTGTAGCCACGACGAAAGAGGCGGAGTCGAGCATGCGCCGTATTGCACTTGCCGTTGTTGTTCTGGCGGGACTGGCCGCGCCGGCCGCCGCTCAAAAAGCCGAGATTGAAGCGGCCAATGCCAAATGGGTCGCGTTCTTCAACAAAGGCGACTTTGAAGGCGTAGCTTCGCTCTACACCGCCGATGCCACCGCATTCCCGCCCGGTTCTGCGATGGTCAAGGGCAGGGCCGCGATCGGCGCGATGTGGAAAGGCATGGCAGAACAAGTCACCGATCCCAAAGTGACGACAATCGATGTCAAACGACTGGGGCCGGCAGCGGCGCGGGAGATCGGCACCTTCAGCTTGAAGACCAAGAGTTCGCCGCCGAAAGACGTGACCGGCAAATACGTCGTGGTCTGGGAGAAGGTCGGAAGTGACTGGAAGTTTGCCAACGACATCTGGAACGAGGGCAAATAGCGCGCCGCCGGCGCTCCTGTGTGGATTTCACTATGACGACGAACGAAACATTCCATTCCCTGGTGCAGCCCAGCCGCGTCCATCGCCGGCTATATACCGATCCGGCAATCTTCGAAGCGGAGATGGAACGGATCTTCGGCGGCGCCTGGATTTACGTCGGTCACGAAAGCCAAGTACGCAAGCCTGGCGACTATGTCCGGACCTTCATCGGCCGCAAGCCCGTGGTTCTCGTTCGCGATACCGAAGGCGAGGTTCGCGTCATCCATAATCAATGCGCGCATCGCGGTTCGCTGGTCGTTGCCAACGATAGAGGCAACACCGACGAATTCCAGTGTTGCTATCACGGCTGGACCTATCATCTGGACGGGCGGTTGAAGGCGGTGCCATTGCAGCACGGCTACGCCAGCGACTTCGATCCGAACAATCCGAAGACGGCCATGGTTTCCGCGGCGCGGGTGAAAAGCTATCGCGGTTTTGTGTTCGCCAGCGAGCGGGCCGATGGCCCGAGCCTCGAGGAATTCCTCGGCTATATGACAACCTCCTTCGACGACATGATCGATCGCGCGCCCGACGGCGAGATCGAAGTGGCGGGCGGTACGTTCAAACATGCTTACGAGGCCAACTGGAAGCTTTACCTGGAAAACCTGTGTGACGCCGCGCATCCTCTATTCACGCACCGCTCCTCGATTGACGCCGCGCAACAGCAGTCGGATGCGGTCTATTCCGACGGTTCGGGAGAAATCGCGATCCGGCAGATGCGCCAGAACGGCGCTCCCTACAGCTTCTGGGAATCGCAGGTCGGCATCTGGACCTATCCGAACGGGCATTCCTATCTCGGCGATTATCACGACGACGCCAAACTAGTGGCGGCGCTGAAAGACCCGGCGTTTCGCGATTACATCGCGGCGATGGAGAAGAAGAGGGGCAAGGCGGAAACCCGCCGCGTGCTCGAAGTGCGGCGCTGGAACAGCAACATCTATCCGAACCTGTCCTTCATGAGCCAGTTTGCGCAGCTGCGTGTCGTGCATCCGATCGCTGTCGATCGCACCGTGGTCCAGACCTATAATTTCCGGTTGAAAGGCGCGCCGGAACAGATATTCCGCAACGCCATCAGCTTCGCCAATACGGTGAACGGCACCGGCTCGCTCGTGCTCACCGACGATCTCGAAATCTACAATCGAATCGGCATGGGGTTGTCGAGCGAGGGCGCGGAATGGATCGAGATCGGCCGGGGTCTGCAGAGCGACGCTCCCGACGCGCATGGCGGCAGGCGCGGTAAAAACTCGACCAGCGAAGTCTATATCCGCAATATGTTCGATGCCTGGCTGCACTACATGACCAACGGTCGCGCCGCAATGCGCGCGGCGTCATAACCTTCCGATGGCCAGGAAACCGAAACGCCCGCCGCGATCGCCGGCGA
>JBAQBC010000209.1:0-23858 GCA_049286035.1 Xanthobacteraceae bacterium | reverse complement strand
ACGCAAGGCGTCATCGGAGACATTAGCATCCGACGATCGATAATGCCGCTGACAGCTCGTAGACACGGCACGAATTGCGGGCGCTTTCGACTGGCCCTAGAGTAGGCCAGTCGGAGGAATGCCATGTCCGGGCAGAGTGTGCGCGCATCGTCACGCGGTCGATCGGAGCCGATCGAGGGCGCGAGCCTGGACGAACTGCGGACATTGCAGCTGGCGCGTCTAAATGCGGCGCTGGCCCGTGCCGAACTGGTGCCGCAATACCGCAAGAAGTTTGCGGAAGCCGGTATTGCTCCCGGCGATCTCAAACATCTGGACGATCTGAGAGGTTTTCCGTTCACCGCGAAAGAGGATCTCCGGCAGAATTATCCGTTCGGCATGTTCGCCGTGCCGATGACCGAGATTGTTCGCATCCATGCGTCCAGCGGCACGACCGGAAAGCCTACGGTGGTTGGCTACACGCGCGGCGACATCGAGCTATGGTCGGCGCTGATGGCGCGTTCGATCCGAGCTGCCGGCGGGCGGCCGGGCGACAAGATGCATGTCGCCTACGGCTACGGATTGTTCACCGGCGGGCTCGGCTTCCACTATGGGGCGGAACATCTCGGCTGCACGGTGATTCCGGTCAGCGGCGGATTTACCGAGCGGCAGGTCCAGCTCATTACCGATTTCAAGCCGGACCTGATTGGCGTGACGCCCTCTTATCTGCTCGCGATCGCCGACGAATTCGACCGGCAAGGCATTGATGCGCGCGGATCCTCGCTCCGTCTTGCCCTGTGCGGCGCGGAGCCCTGGACTGAAGCCATGCGCGGCGAAATCGAACGCCGGATGAACCTCAGCGCGCTGAACGTGTACGGGCTTTCGGAAGTGATCGGTCCGGGCGTGGCGCAGGAATATGGGGACACTAAAGACGGCCTCACGATCTGGGAAGATCATTTCTATCCGGAGATCATCGACCCGGAAACCGGCGAGGTCCTACCTGACGGCGCGGAAGGCGAACTGGTGGTGACCTCGCTCACCAAAGAGGCGATGCCTGTCATCCGTTACCGCACCCGCGATCTCACCCGATTGCTGGCGGGAAACGGGCGCGCCATGCGCCGGATGGATCGCATCAAAGGGCGGAGCGATGACATGCTCATCATCCGCGGCGTCAATATTTTTCCGAGCCAGATCGAGGCGGTGCTCGCGTGCGAAGAGGCATTCGCGCCGCACTATATTCTTGAAGTGACGCGGCCGGGGCGGCTCGATGAGCTGGAAGTTATAGTCGAAACCAGGACCGTGTTCGATGCAGATGCGGCAACGGCATTGGCCGATCACACCGTGCATCTCATCAAGTCACAGATTGGGGTTTCGACCAAAGTGCGTGCGGTAGCGCCTGGCACCATTGAAAGATCGCAGGGCAAAGCCAAACGCGTGATCGACAAACGACCTCGTTAGTGAGACGAAGAGCGATGGCGCTTGCAGATCGATATCCTCACAACGAGGCTTCCGCTGTATTCGAGCGCGCCGGGCTGCCGCGCGAGGCGGTGACGGCGTGGCTCGACTGTGATGACGCGCTTCCCTCCGACTATGGTCAGGCGGTTGAGAAGCTTTCGCGGCGCTGGCGCATCGGGGCCGAGCTTCTGGCTTCGTTGGCGCGCAAACCCGCACGTTCCGATGCGCAATCGGCGGTGGCGGCGGCAATTCTGGAAAGCGACCGTGCTGCGCGCGCAGGCTTTCTCTCCGTTCACGTCGGCACGCTTTATAGCCGGTTGACCGACGATTTTACTAAGTTCAAGCGTGTCGAGGATTTGGTTCGCGACGCAGCGGCCGCCGTGCCGGGTCTTGTGCCGGACAACGAACAGCTGGCGAGTGAAAATCACTTGCAGCAAAAAGACAAAGACGGGCTTGAAATCGATCAAGGCATATTCCTCTCGCATGTCCTCAAGGACGCCGCGTGCGGCATGCATCTGTGCCATGCCATGCTGTTGCCGCGGCCCGAAACGGCGGAATTTGGCCGCCGGTTCGGCGAAGCAGGAAAGATCGAACTCGCGGGTGCGACGCTTGAGCGACGCGGCAAAGCGGCACACGTCATTATGCGCAATCCGCGGTTTCTCAATGCCGAGGATGAGACGACGATCGACGGACTCGAAATTGCGATTGATGTCGCCACCCTTGATCCATCGACTGATATCGCGATCCTGCGCGGCGATGTCGTCGAGCACACCAAGTATCGCGGCCGGCGGCTGTTTTCAGCGGGCATCAACTTGACCCATCTGTACCAAGGCAAGATCGGTTTTGTCTGGTACATCAAGCGCGACATGGGCCTCGTCAATAAGCTATTCCGCGGCGTTGCCCGGCGCGATGCAAGTCCCGACGAGTTGGTCGGAGCAACAATCGAGAAACCGTGGGTCGGCGTCGTCGAAGGATTCGCGATCGGTGGCGGCTGTCAGATCCTGCTGGCGTTGGATTACGTGCTTGCGGCAAGCGATGCCTATATGACGCTTCCCGCGCGCAGGGAAGGCATCATTCCGGGCGCCGCAAACTTGAGGCTGTGGCGTTTCACCGGCGATCGTATCGCCCGCCAAGCAATCCTGTATGGCCGCCGGCTCGTTTGCGACACGCCGGAAGGGCGTCTGATCTGCGACGAGATTGCCGCTCCGTCGGAAATCGACAGCGCGCTGGAGCGGGTCGTGGACGGCTTCACCAGTTCAGGCGTTGTCAGCGCCGCCGGCAATCGCCGCGCCTTTCGGGTCGCGGAAGAACCGCTTGATATGTTCCGTCGCTACATGGCCGTCTACGCGCGCGAGCAGGCGTCGTGCCATTTCAGCCCGGCGCTGATAGCGAATCTTGAGCGCAATTGGAACGCGCACAAGCGCGCGGTATGAAGCGCTGGCTCTTTACGTCCGCCGTTGGCACTTAACGGATATCACGCGCAAGGATGTCCGTTTTCGTAGGCAAAGCGGCCGCCGCGTTTTCAGACCCAATGTCTGGTTTTGACCCATAGCGGACCTCCAAGGTTGGTCCGATGCGGCAGGTGGCGCTTACGTAAGGTGAACACTGCGTAAAACGCGGCATCCGTTTTCGCTCGCGAAAATTCACCGGATGTATGCGCCTCACTTTATACAAATCGTCCTAATTGCGAGACGAGATGAGAGGGCTCTCATGGGCCGTAACATCGCGCTATCCGTAATCTTTCTGATGATCGGTGGAACGGGCTTTGCCCTTCCCGATTGGGTCAACATTTACGATTTTTATCGCATCCCAAGCAGCGGCTCTCTTGATCCCGCCACCGCTGCTGACACCGACATTCACAATGCCAGTCACATGTTTAGCGCCGTGCCCAAGGGCGGCTTTGGGCCGCCGACCGCCTCATTCCAAATTCAGAACCGTTTATTTTCGGTAGTCCAACCAAATCCTGCCTTACAATTCAAAGATCGCTGGTTGTTCGACTACTCGTCAGGTTCGCACCGTCCGCACCGTCAGCAACATCACAGGCGACAATGGGTGCGCGGCGTAGAGTTTTGGTCGTTTAATGGGGCCCGCAGCCGTTATCGGTATTCAGCAAATGTTCAGCCGCGAGCGTAGAGCCGCCATTAAGCAACGCGCCAAGGTGATGGGGCGTATGGTTATGCTCCTCACCGACGGCCTATGCACAAAATCGTACGACCAATTTGTCGAGAGCTATTCCAATCCCGGTGACGAGCCGGATGAAACTGCGCGCAATGCTCGCATATCGCGATTTGCGATGCGCTTCTCACCGACCTGCTGGTACGAGGCAACGGCATCGCTGTACGAGAACGCACAACCTTGGATTCTCATCGAGGGCGGTGGCGACGATTGTGGCGTTGTCATAAGTGTGCGCGCGCCGGACGATGCCAACATACCTTCCTATCCCGTAGTCGATTTGCATGTGCCGCGGCGAGCGAAAAGGGGCCACGATGCCGGTGCAATGGTCCGCGCATTGCGAGACATACCAGGCTGGAGACAAGTCGCGGCAATCTGAGCTGGCGGTGCTTGCCCACCTCACTTGAATGCTGGGGCATGTACTGGACGTTTTGTTCGCCGTGTTCCCTAGCCACGTTCCTATGTGGATGCCTTAAGAACTATTTCGACCAAACAGCAACTGTAGTTGCGATGGTGGTGGCAATTTTCTGAACCGACCATTTATTTTCGCCGCTGGGAATAACAGTGAAGCAATTAGGTTTGGCGTGGTCCCAAGTGGTGCAAAAACCCGTCGCGTTGAGTTTCCACGTGCCGGCACTCCCCTTGCCGACCTGTTCGAGTGCTTCACGAGTCATCTTACCGTCCGGCGCAAAGATCATCTTAAATTTCGCGCCAGAGGGCGATACGGCTGTGAATGGTTGCCCATTAAAAAAGGTTGCCTTTATCTCGTTTGGCGCCATGGGCTCCGCGGTCAAAGCGGCGCTTACCCCCAGAAGTATTATTGCGAGGACGAGACCTACGCGCAGCACGCAAATATCTCCTGTCCCGGGCCAGGTTAATCGAGGCCCCCGAACTCGACAGAGTCCAGCACAAGGGTAGAATTTTCCGCCCTGAATCGATTATTGCGCGGCGAAAGTCATCGCCTGCAAACGATTCTTTTGCTCGTCGCTCAGCTTGCTTTCGAAATCTTGCAGCGCGACTTGGATCGACAAAATCGCGCGCCAGGCCGCATCGAGGCGTGACTCGATGGTTTCCAAGCGCGCGACCGCGGAGCGTGGCACCGAAGTCGGGCAGTGCGTTTCAAGATCGTTCGCCGCCTTGCCGAACGCCTGCTGTATGTCCGTCAGGGCGGGTCGCTGTTGCTCGTTGAGTTGAACCGATTTGTCAATCTGATCGATCGACCAATCGATCGCCGTCGAGGAAGGGCCGCATGAGCGAAGGCCGGTTTTATCGCTTCGAGCTGAAGCTGCGCGCCTGACCGCCGCTTCGCCGCTGAATTTTGCGCGCTGTTCGTCGGTCAGGGATTGCTCAAACTCCTGTAGCGGCTGATGGATGATGTCGACGGCCATCGTGAGCACTTGAATTTGTGAATCCATCAGCTGCAAGCGAGCGGTCGGCTGCTGCGGGATCTCAGTCGGACACGATTTGACGAGATAGTCGGCCGCCGCGCCGATGGCGCCGCCAAGCCGCTGCAGGCGTTCCATTTGCTCCGGGGTCGGTCCGATTTCCGCGCGCAGGCGCCCGACGATGGCATTGGCGTCGACCGGTTGCTGGCAGTCGGCGCGGTTTCGATCGGCAGGCGCTTCCGCAAAGGCTGTCGTGAAAATCGTGTCGTAGCCAAACGGCCACGGCGAGGAAAGTGCCGGCCAAAACACGTTCTGGAAAATCGGCGGCAGGGCGCGAGCCGGATACAATAGGGCGAGACTTACCGGGTGTTGTTGCAGCGCGGGCGGATTTTCATGACGGGCGACATCATTAGTCTCGCCGTGCATGTATAAAGGATGATGGTGCCGATGCCCGAGGAGGGGCACGCCGAGATGAAACGGGCCGATCCGCAAGCCGAATGCTGCGGCGGGCGCAGAAGCAGACGAAATTAGCGCGAATGCTGCGATTGCGAGATAAGCGCCGACCGTTTTCATGATCTGGCACCTGAAATTGGAGAGCAAATCAGTCCGTACTAACGCGCAGCCGTGCCGGCGAGTTCCACCCGCTCGCCCATATTTGCGGGCTCGCCCTGTCGCTTGTTGCCGAGGCGTAACAGCGGGACCAGTACAAAGGCAAAGGCAGTAAACGCCGCCGAAATCAACACAAGCGGCGGCAATGCCCTGTGGAAAGTATGCGTGTATAGGAACGATCCGACATTGTCCGCGAGCGTGTTGGCAAGGTTGATGATCGACATCAGCACCGCGAACGAAAATCCCTCCGCGCGCGGCGGGCAATAGTCCGCTGCAAGCGTCAAAGTCGCCACGGTGGTCAGCATGGCGGCAAATCCGGCGCCAAAGCTGATGATCGCCGCGGCGGTCTCATTCCAGAAGAAAAGATAAGCAAGGCCTGTGGCCGTGCCGATGGCGATGCTGAGGTTGAGCAGGTTCTTCAAGGTCAGGTTTTCGAAAAATCGGCGGTAGAGGAGCGCGCCGACGACCCAACCCGCGGCGCTGATCGATCCCAATAGCCCGATATAGGCTTGCGAGAAGCCGAGATCGTCGGTCATGTGATAGTACAGAGGGGTGCTCAGGCCCGGGCTGAAATAGTAGAGAAAAATAAAGATCGCCACGATCCACAGCTCGCGGCGGTGGAAGGCGGTTACCAAACCGCGGAGCGTGTTTTTCATTCCCGCCAGATCGATTCGGGTCTTTTTCTCCGGAACCAGAAAGATAGTGCCGACAATCACCGCGCAAGGCGCAACGGCGATGATGGCGGCCGCCGCATGCAAAGCATTTGACGGAGCCAGATGCTGCACGAGCTGGCCGCCGACGACGGCTGCGACCATCGCGGCGATGTTGAACCAAAGCCATTGCTGGTTGACAAAAGTCCCGCTCTCTTTGAGACGCTGGCCGTTCTCTACCAATACAGCGCCGCACAGCGTCGAGGAGATCGCCATCGCGTAGGCGGTCAGCATCAATGCGAAGGCAAGGTCGCCCGGTGCGTTAAGCTGTGTGGCCCAGAGGTAACCGACGGTCGCCGCGATATTGGCGATGATGAGGTAGCTTTTGCGGCGATAGCCGAATAGCGGCAGAAAGTCAGATACGAGTCCGTAGATCGGTTTAATGATCCAGGGCAAATTAAACAAAGTCACAAAGGCGGTGACCTGGAGCGGGCTCCAGCCATGCACCTCCTTGAGATAATAATTGAGCGGTTGGGAGATCAGCCCGACGATCTGGCCGAGGCCCTCGACGACATAGACGAGAGCAAAGAACAGCAGGAGGCGCTTGACTGCGCCAGTGTCGGCATCTGCGTCCGACGTCATTCTGGTCGCCGAAATTGACGGCTCGTTGGCGGTCTCGCTCGGCGCGGCATCCGGCATAGGGCGATTCGCTTGACTAGGGGCCCACGCGGCTCGCTTCAGCCGTCACAGACTCGATCCGCAGCTCCTTTATAATCGCCTCAACGATCTCGCGGGGATGCGGCACGATCGACACGACGATCGTGCGTTCGTCTTCCTGGGGCTCTTCCAAAGCCGCGAACTGGCTTTCGAGCAGCGTCGACGGCATGAAATGATCGGCGCGGGCGGCAATGCGCCGGGCGATCAAGTCGCGGTCGCCTTTTAGGAAAATAAGGCGTACGTCGCGGCGCTCGCCGATCAGGATATCGCGATAGACTCGCTTGAGAGCGGAACAGGCGACAACGCCATGCCCCCCCGCGTGTCGAGTCGCGTCGATCCAGGCGGCGATCGCGTGCAGCCAGGGCCAACGGTCTTCGTCGTTGAGCGACTCGCCGTGGTGCATCTTCTCTATGTTCGATTTTGGATGAAACCAGTCGGCGTCCTCGTAAACCCAATGCAGCCGCTGCGCCAGCATCGAAGCGATCGTGCTTTTGCCCGATCCGGATACTCCCATGACCACGAACACGCGCACATCATTCCAAGTCGTCTTGCCATTCATGTCATCGCTCCGGCGCAGCGGCTCGGATTATGAGCCAGACAAGCTCGCCTTGCGCATAGGCCCGGTGCGCCGGCAGGTCTTCGCCGGCGAGAACGCGGCCGAGAATCTGCCGCTTGTCGGCGCTGTCCACCAGAAACAACATTTCATGCGTTGAAGCCAGTGCCGGAAAAGTCAGCGTTACGCGCGGCACGAACGGCTCCATACCCGCTTTCGGAACGCCGACGACCCAGCGCTGCCTCTCCACCAGTGCGGGAGAACTCGGAAACAGCGAGGCCGTATGGCCGTCGGGACCCAGTCCCATCAGCACAAGATCGAACAGCGGCCGGCCCAAATCGAGGCGATCGGCGCCATAGAACCGTTTGAGTTCATCTTCGTAGCGATGCGCGGCGTCTTCGGGATCGCGCGCCGCGGTCGGAATCGGGTGAATATTTTGCCGCGGCAACGAGATGGAATCGAGAAACGCGTGCCTGGCGGCGCCCATATTGCTCAGTGGATCGCTCTCGGGCACGAAACGGCCATCGCCCATGAACCAATGGACACGCTCCCACGGCACTTCGCGCCGCCAGGGATCCTCCGCGAGCAGGCGGTAAAGCCCGAGCGGGCTCGAACCTCCGGTCAGGCACACCGCCGCGCGATTGGCGTGCGTGATGCGATCAATGAGCCGCCGCGCCGCGGTCTGCGCCAAGGCGGCGGCATCGGCAACGACCATGATTTGCGGATGGCTTGCTGCGGTCGTGTTTACTGCGGTCATGGTGCTGTGATCATGGCGCTGTGATCATGGCGCTGTGAATTCAACCGATCGGCCGCCACCGACGGCCATCGCGCGCGGGCAATTCGTCCGCCTGTTTTGGACCCTCGCTTCCCGCGCGATAGCGCGCCAAGTGCCGATCCCGCGCGGCGCGAAAGGCGTCGAGGAACGGTTGCACGACGCGCCAGCCGGCTTCAATACCGTCGGCCCGGGGATAAAGAATAGCGTCCCCGATCATGCAGTCATAGATGAGAGTCTCATAGCCGGTGCTTGGCGCGGCTTCGAAATAATCGTCATAGCGGAATGTCATACTCACGCCGCCGAGCGCGATCGAAGGTCCCGGAACCTTGGCGTTGAATTCCAGACCGATGCATTCATTGGGCTGAATCCCGATCACCAGGAAATTTTCGGCCAGGCGATCGACCGGTGTATCCCGAAACATCGCGATCGGCGCCTGTTTGAATTTTATCGCGACTTCGGTCTGCTTGCTGCGCAGCGCTTTGCCGGTCCGCAAATAAAACGGCACGTCGGCCCAGCGCCAATTGTCGATCATCAGCTTGAGCGCGACATAGGTTTCGGTCGTGCTGTGCGGGTCGACGTCCTTGGTCTTACGGTATGGCTCGACCGGCTGGTTCTCGACAAAGCCATCTTCGTATTGCGCCCGCACCGAATTGCGCAGCACCTCGTCCCCGGTCGGTAGCTGCACGGCTTCCAGCACCTGCGCCTTCTCGGCCCGCACCGAGTCCGCGGCAAAGCGCGCCGGCGGCTCCATGGCGATAAGTGAAAGGAGCTGAAACAAATGGTTCGGCACCATGTCGCGCAACGCGCCGGTTGCATCGTAATAATCACCGCGGCGGCCAACGGTGAGCGATTCAGCGACAGTGATCTGGACGTGGTCGATGTGATTGCGATTCCAGATCGGCTCAAAAAGCCCGTTGGCGAAGCGCAACACCATGATGTTCTGCACCGTTTCCTTGCCGAGATAGTGATCGATGCGGAAAATCTGGTCTTCCTTGAGAATGCCGAGCAGCTTTTGATTCAGCGCATGCGCACTGGCAAGGTCAGTGCCGAACGGCTTTTCGATGATGACCCGCCGCCAAGGGCCGTCAGGGCCATTTTCGCGCGCCAGGCCGGATTGGCCGAGATGACGGCCGATGGGCGCGAAGCCGGCCGGCGGCGTGGCCAGATAAAACAGGCGATTACCGCGCGTAGAGCGCTCGCGCTCGATACGCGCAAGCTCTTCGCCGATTTTCACATAGGTTGAGTCGTCGTCGGGATCGCCCTGCACATAGGCGACGCAGCCAAGAACGTGCTTGAGTACTTTTTGATCGATCGGCCGGCCGGCGAATTGCGGCAGGCTCTTCGCGAGATCCTCCCGAAAAGCCTCGCTCGATGATGGACTGCGGGCGACGCCGACAAGCCCAAAGGCTTGCGGCAGCAGGCCCGCAGCCGCGAGATTGTAAAGCGCCGGCACCAGCAACCGGTGCGTAAGGTCGCCCGAGGCGCCGAAAATAACGAGGCAACAAGGATCGGCGGGGCGCGCCGTCGTAGCGGCCGTCTTCGGCGTCATCACGGCTTGGCCTTGCGGTCTTTGGGTTCGACATGTGCGCCAAAACCCTTGCGCATGGCGGAAAGAATTTTTTCCGTAAAGGTGTGGTCGCGGCGCGAACGGAAGCGGGTATAGAGCGCGGCGGAAAGCACATCGGCGGGCACCGCCTCTTCGATCGCGGCCATGACCGTCCAGCGGCCTTCGCCGGAATCCTCAACCACGCCCTCGAAGCCCGAAAGTTTCGGATCCGACGCCAGCGCGCTTGCGGTCAAATCGAGCAGCCATGAACTGATGACGCTACCGCGGCGCCACACTTCGGCGATGTCGGCCAAGTCCAAATCAAAACGCGCGTCGCCGGGCAAAGTCTGACTGTTTGCATTCTTCAAAATATCGAAGCCTTCGGCGAATGCCTGCATCAGGCCATATTCGATGCCGTTATGGATCATCTTGACAAAATGACCGGCGCCGCTCGGGCCGCAATGAAGGTAACCGAGCTCCGCGCGTGGGTCGCGGCCATCGCGACCCGGCGTGCGCGGTACATTGCCAAGCCCCGGGGCGAGCGCCTTGAATAAAGGATCAAGCCGATCGACGACCGCTTTGGGCCCGCCGATCATCATGCAGTAGCCGCGCTCCAAGCCCCAGACGCCGCCGCTGGTGCCGACATCGATGTAATGGATGGCGCGCTCCTTGAGCATTTTTGCGCGCCTGATGTCGTCCTTCCAAAACGTATTGCCGCCGTCGATAATAATGTCATCCGCCGCAAGCAGCTTGGCGAGCTGGTTGATCGTGTCATCGGTGATTTTGCCGGCGGGCAGCATCACCCAGATCGCGCGCGGCGCACGCAATTGGCTGACGAGTTTGTCCAAACTCGTAGCGCCAGTCGCGCCGTCATGACCTAAGGCGGCGACGGCTTTGACGTCATGATCGTAGACGACCGCCTCGTGGCCATTTTCCATAAAGCGGCGCGTGATATTGCCGCCCATGCGTCCGAGACCGATCACGCCGATCTGCATGTGACAACCTCGATCAGGCGAGCGCGCGTTCGAATGCCGCGTGCAGCGCTTTTAACCCCGCCGCGAGCTCGCCCTTGATATGGATGCGCAGGGCGCGCCGGCCGCGTTCGAGCAGAACGTCAAAGTCGCCGCGGGCCTGCGCGCTTTTCACCACGCCGAAACTGGCGCGGTATCCGGGAATGGCGAGGTCCTCGCCATCGTCGGCGGTGATTTGCAGAAACACCCCGCTGTCCGGCCCGCCTTTATAGGCCTGGCCGGTCGAATGCAGAAATCGCGGGCCGAATTCGAGACAGGTTGCGACACGGCGGCGGTCGCGGAGCGCCAGGCGTAAGTTCTGCAGTGTGGATGTGTTCTGTTCGTTGCGTGCAAGATAGGCCAGCAATGCGAAATAGTCGCCGTTGGCGATCCGCGCGAAATGCGCGGCAAGCCAGCTCACAACGGTCTCGCCGGCGCCGGCTTTGCGCAATGCGGCGGCGTTCGCGTCGTCGGTAAAGACAGCGAGCGATTGTTCCGAACAGACCGGCGTCTCGCGTGGCAGTTCGCCGGACTTTTCGAATGCGCTCGTCAAATCGCGCGTTTTGCTCTTGCTCGCTTCAACATCGGGTTGATCGAACGGATTGATGCCAAGAACGGATCCGGCGGCCGCGGTCGCGATTTCAAACCGAACGAATTCCTGGACGATATGCGCCGCCGAATTCTGCGTGATGCGAATGACGGGATGGCCCGCAGTTTCGAGTTTCTTCAGTTTGGTCTCGTGCTCGCCATTGTTTTCGCCCTCGAGAGCAAGATCGATAAAGACCCGATCGTCGCCATAGACTTCCGGCCTGCCAAGCGGCTCGCCGTCGATGGGGATCAGGCCTTTGCCCTGTTTGCCGGTGGATTCGGCGAATAGCTGCTCGGCCCAGGCGCCAAAGCTGCCGAGCGCGGGCGAAGCCAGCATCGTGATTTTGTCGCGGCCGCGCCCGGCCGCGACGCCGAGCGTAAGACCTAGTGCGACCGCCGGATTTTCGTTCGGCGGCACGTCGGGGCCGCACGAGCGGATCATGCTCCTCGATAGGTTCACGAGTTCCGCGATGTTCAAGCCGGCGATCGCCGCCGGCACCAGGCCAAACGGGGAGAGGACCGAATATCGTCCACCGATCGTCGGGACGCCGTGAAAGATCCGGCGGAAGCGCTGCTCCTTGGCGCGCCGTTCCAGTGCCGAACCCGGATCGGTGATGGCAATGAATTGTCTGCCCGCAAGGTTTGCTCCACCTTTGCCGGCAACCTTGGCGAAGAAATAATCCGTCAAAATGTTGGGTTCGGTGGTTCCACCGGATTTGCTGGAGACGATGAACAATGTCCGGCTCAGGTCGAGTTCGGCTTCGATTTGCCCGATCTGTGCGGGTACGGTGGAATCGAGGATGCGCAATCGCGGCCAGCCGTTTTGTTGGCCGAACGTTTCGGCAAGCACTTCCGGGCCAAGGCTCGAACCACCCATGCCAAGAAGCACGGCATCTTTAAAATTCTCTCGGCTGATCTCGCCGGCAAACGCGGCGTATTCGGCGATTTCGGCGTCGTCGATAGGATCGAGCCAGCCCAGCCAGCGATCCTCATCGCTATTGGTCCACAGCGATTTGTCCCGCCGCCAAAGCCGCCGCACATTGCCACGCGTGCGCCACTCATCGGCGATCTCGTCAACGCGTTTTTTGAGCTGCTGATCGAGAACGAAGTTCTGCCGGTCGATTGTGTCGCCGAGAATTTCAATCCTCTTCTTGGCGACGGCGCTGAAAAGCTTATCAGCTGCGTCGGCAAAGAGCCGCACGCCATCGCGAATAAGCTTATCGGTGACCGCTTGCAGCGAGACACCGGCGCGGTCGAGTTCGCCGAGAACGCGCTGCGCTTCGGCGACGTCGGCCTGGAGCGTGTCGCGCAACTTGCCGTGATCGCGGAATGCCTCGATCGTCGCCAAAGGCATGGTGTTGATCGTGTTAGGCCCAATGAGCTCCTCGACATAGAGAACGTCGCTGTAGGCTTTGTTCTTCGTTCCCGTCGAGGCCCATAACAGCCGCTGCGGTTTCGCGCCGTTCGCCGCAAGCGCGTGCCAGCGCTCGCCCGCGAACAGTCGCAGATAACGCTGGTAGGCGAGCTTGGCATTGGCGATTGCGATCTTGCCTTTGAGCGTCGCGAGGCGGGCTTTTTCATCGGGATCGTTGGCGCGCGCGATCTTTTCATCGAGCAGTTTGTCGACCTCGGTGTCGATGCGGCTGACGAAGAAACTCGCCACGCTCGCGATCCGCGAAATCTCGCCGCCTTTGGCCGCAAGCGCTTCAAGGCCGGATAGATAGGCCTCGACGACTTGTTCGTAGACTTGCTGAGCAAACAACAATGTGATGTTCACATTGATGCCGTCGGCGGTCAGGTCATGAATGGCCGGTAAGCCCTCGGATGTCGCCGGAACCTTGATCAGCAAGTTTTTCCGGTTCACTTCCCGCCACAGCCGTTTCGCCTCCTCGATGGTTCCTTGCGTGTCGGTCGCGAGAAAGGGTGACACTTCGATGCTGACAAAGCCGTCGGCGCCGTGCGTGGCATCGAAAACCGGACGCAGCACGTCGGTGGCGCTGCGAATATCATCGACCGCGAGCTTCTCGAAGACTTGCCCGGGCGAATAGTCATGACTCTGCAGCATCTGTCTGATGGCGTCGTCGTATTCATTAGTTCGGCCGATGGCATTCTCAAAAATCGATGGATTCGACGTCACCCCGCGCAGGCCGTCGTCATCGACCAGCTTCTTTAATCCGCCATCGGCGATGAAACCGCGCGAAAGAAAATCAAGCCACACCGCCTGACCATGATCTTGCAGTGCTTTCACCGGGTTCATTATGGACGCTTTCCTGCGCTCTCAACGTGCTTGGCAATCTGATCCTTGGCGGCTTGTAATACTCTATCGGCAACAAATCCGAATTTCCGCATCACGCTCGTCCCGGGCGCGGAGTCGCCGAATGTGTGCATGCCGATCATCGTTCCCTCGGGACCGGCATAGCGGTCCCAGCCGATCACGGCGCCGGCTTCGACCGTGACCCGCGCCTTCACGCTCGGCGGAAGGATCTCCTCGCGATAGTGCCGATCCTGCTTCTCGAACAGCTCCCAGCTTGGCATGCTCACGACCCGCCCAGCAATTCCCTCCTGCTTGAGCGCTTCGTAAGCCGAAATGCAAAGCTGCACTTCGCTGCCGCTCGCAATCAGGATCACTCGCGGGTTGTCCGAACCCGCCAGCACATAAGCGCCGCGGGCAAGGCCGTCGGCAGAGGCGTAGCGACTGCGATCGAAGATCGGAAGCTTTTGACGGCTGAGCACCAGGCAAGCCGGCCGGTCGGTCAATGCCATGATCACTTTATAGGCCTCGCGCACTTCGTTGGCATCGGCCGGCCGCAACACCACGATATTCGGGATCGCGCGCAGCGCAACGAGCTGTTCGATCGGCTGGTGCGTCGGTCCATCTTCGCCAAGCCCGATCGAGTCATGGGTGAAGACGTGAAAGACCGGTATTTCCATCAGCGCGGCGAGCCGGATCGATGGCCGCATATAGTCGCTGAAGGTAAGGAAGGTCGCGCCGAAGGCACGCAGCTTTGACAAAACGAGACCGTTGACGATGGCGCCCATGGCGTGTTCGCGCACGCCGAAATGCATGACACGCCCGCCAGGGTCGTCCGCCTCAAGCGCTTTGGCATCGGTGAACGCGGTTTTGGTCGAAGGGGAGAGATCGCCGGCGCCGCCGATCAGCCATGGTACGGTTTTGGCGATCGCATTGAGCTCCTTGGCCGAAGCGTCGCGCGTCGCGAGACCCTTCTCGTCCACCGGGAAGCTCGGCAGTTCGCGATCCCATTGCTCCGGCAATTTGCCTTGCAGCAGCGTTTCCACTTCGCGCGCCGCCTGCGCATCGAGGCTCTTGTAGGCGGCGAAGGTTTTGCTCCAGTCGTCGCGCAAGGCCCGGCCGCGATTGCCGATGCCATTGCGGAACGATTCGTAGACGCCATCGGGCACGAGGAATTGCGCATCTTCCGGCCAGCCGTAAAACCGTTTGGCCAGCCTGACTTCTTCTTTGCCCAAAGCATCGCTATGCGCCGCTGCGGTATTCTGCTTATGCGGCGCGCCGTAGCCGATAATGCTGTCGACGATAATGAGCGTGGGCCGATCCTTGGTGCCGCGAAAGAGCTCAACCGCTCGCGCGAAGCCCTCGGTATCGTTGGCATCTTGGAGCCGCACGACGTTCCAGCGATAGGCTTTGAAGCGCGTCGCGACGTCCTCGCTGAAAGCGAGGTCGGTGTGACCTTCGATGGTCACGGTGTTGTTGTCGTAGATCCAGCACAGGTTCGAAAGCCGCAGATGTCCGGCAAGCGAGGCCGCCTCGCTCGCCACGCCTTCCATCATGTCGCCATCGCTGCAGATCGCGTAGACATCGAAATCGAATATTGTGGCGTTCGGCCGGTTGTAGCGCGCCGCGAGCCAGCGCGACGCGATCGCCATCCCGACGCTGTTGCCGCAGCCCTGACCGAGCGGGCCGGTCGTGGTTTCCACGCCGGTGGTGCGGCCGTATTCCGGATGGCCGGGCGTCACGCTGTCGAGCTGGCGAAAATTCTTGATGTCATCGAGGTTGACCGCGGCGTCATCGGTCACGCGGCCGCGTTCGACGCGGCGCACGCCGGCGAGATGCAAAAGGGCATAGAGCAGCATCGAGGCGTGGCCGGCGGACAGGACAAAGCGATCGCGGTTCGGCCACAACGGATCGGACGGGTCATAGCGCAGGAACTGCTGCCACAGGGTATAGGCGACCGGCGCCAAGCCCATTGGCGCACCCGCGTGGCCAGAGTTCGCCTTTTCGACCGCGTCCATCGCCAGGGTGCGGATGGTGTCGATGCAACGCTTGTCGAGGTCGCGCTGGCCGGCGGCGCGACGGGTATGCTCTTGGGAAGAGGCAGCTTGGGAGCTCATTGGGACCTCATTGGGACCTCACGACGCAATGCCTTCCGGAATATGCAGAATCGCCCCTTTTAAGTGGGAAAAACGATTGAAAGGTTGTGCTGTTCCGCAGCCGTCGAGCCATTATTTCGATCTCGGTCCTGTGACGGTTCACGGCGGCCCACGCCCGGCGGGGCATAGAGATTACGGGGCATAGAGGTTGTCGAATGCGAGCCTGGAATACAATGCGGGCGACGGCCTATGGCGGCGCGATCGGGCTTGGCGCCGCCCTGGTCAAATCCTTGGCCCCCTGGAGCGATGTCCAATCCACCTCGGCGGTGGCGAAAGAGCTGATCGGCGCAACGCTTGCCTTCGCGCTGCTATGCGGGCTTGCGGCGGCATTGCGCAATTTCATCCTGCGCCGGCTGATGGGGTCGGAGTCTGGCTAAAGGGAGTTTTCTTGAGAACAGTCACTTCATACCGTCGTCCTGAGGTGCGAGCGAAGCGAGCCTCGAAGGATGAACGGCCCAAGTGCGTGCGGTCACCCTTCGAGGCCCGCGCAAACGCGCGGGCACCTCAGGGTGACGGGGAGCGGTGACGCACACCGACTGGAAAAGGACCCGATTAAAAGCCCGTCGCCCGCGCGGCGATGTAGAGCGCCAGCGCCGATGCGTTCGAAACGTTGAGGCTTTTGATCGACCCGGGAAGATCAAGCCGCGCCAGCCGGTCGCAGGTCGCGCCGGTGAGCTGACGTAGACCCTTTCCTTCGGCGCCGAGCACCAGCACCAGCGGTTGTTGGAGCTCAATTGCCGCAAGATCGTCAGGAGCCTCGCTGTCGAGACCCACGGTCAGAAATCCGCGGGCCTTCAATCCGGCAAGCGCCCGCGCCAGATTTTGCACGATCACGATGGGGACAAGTTCAAGCGCGCCTGACGCAGACTTCGCCAATACGCCCGTAGCCTCTGGACTGTGGCGCGCGGTCGTGACGACCGCGGCAACGGCAAAGGCGGCGGCGGTACGCAGGATCGCCCCAACATTGTGCGGATCGGTAATCTGATCGAGCACCAAGACGATGCCGGTCGCCGGCAGATCCTCGATGTCGAGCGCGGGCAGGGGATCGGCCTTCGCAATTAGGCCCTGGTGCACTGCGTCGGGTGTGAGCCGCGCCGCGAGCGCATCCGGCCGCATTATCTCTGGCGCGACCGGGACGGTGACGCCTTCATCGGCGAGCCGGCGCAGCGCATTCTCGGTCGCGAACAGGTGGCGAATGCGGCGCTTCGGATTGGTGAGCGCGGCGGTGACGGTGTGCCAGCCGTAGAGGATCACACCGTCGTCGGCAGTGCGGCGCTCTTGACGCCGTTCTTGACGCCGTTCTTGGCGCCGATCGCGGGTGCGATTTTGCCGGCGGGCCGCGCGTGGCCGTGCTCCCGGCCTTGAATGCCATTCCCCTTTACGCATGCAGGTTTTCTGTCACGCGCGGGGGGAGGTTGGCAATTTGCCCAGCACGGGACCAGGACCGTGACCTCGGTGGCGGCGGCATCCAGCGCCGGCGACGACTTGCGAGCAGGGGTGCAAGCGCCGTAGGCTTGTTGCGGCGCAACACAGCGGGAATGGGAGGTTTGCCGTGCCGCAGGGGCGCACGCCCTTCGAACAAATCGCGCTGTTGCTCCAGGGCGGCGGCGCGCTCGGCGCCTATCAGGCTGGCGTTTATGAGGCGCTGGCCGAGGCCGATCTGCATCCCGATTGGGTTGCCGGAATCTCGATCGGCGCCATCAATTCGGCGATCATCGCCGGCAATCCGCCGGAGCGTCGCGTTGATGCGCTGCGCGAGTTTTGGCACGCGGTCTCTACTTCGCCGCTCGGCATACCCACTTTCCGGCAGGTCGAGTATGACAACATCCAGCACCAGCTGGTCAATCAAATGCGCGCCGTGGGCGTCCTCTTGTTCGGCGCGCCGAATTTCTTTGCGCCGCGCATGCCGTCGCCGGCTGTTTGGCCGCCGGGCAGTCCAGACAAAGCGAGCTATTATGACAACACGCCGTTGCGCGCGACGCTGGAGCGTCTGGTCGATTTCGACCGCATCAATTCCGGTGAGATGCGCTTTAGCGTCGGCGCCGTCGACATCCGCAGCGGCAATTTCACCTATTTCGACACGACCACGCACAAAATCGCTTTCGAGCATGTCGCCGCCTCGGGCTCGCTGCCGCCGGGCTTTCCGGCGACCAAGATCGGCGACGAGTATTTTTGGGACGGCGGCTTGATCTCGAATACGCCGCTGGAATGGGTGCTCAATGCGCAGCCACGGTGCGACACGCTCGCCTTCGAAGTCGATCTTTGGAATGCGCGCGGCGAATTGCCGAAGGACATGATCGCGGTCGAAGTGCGGCACAAGGAGATCATCTATTCGAGCCGCAACCGCGCCGCCACCGACCGCTACAAATATGTACAGAAGCTGCGCATCGCGCTGGCGAGACTGCTTAAGCAACTACCTGAGGAATTGCGGAACGGGGATGATGCCAAACTCTTGCTCGGCGAAGCCGACGACAAGGTCTGCAACATCGTGCATCTGATTTATCGCGCCCGGCCTTATGAAGGCATCGCCAAGGATTTCGAGTTCTCCCGGCGCACCATGGAGGAACACTGGCGGACCGGCTACAGCAATGCGCGCCAGACCTTGGCCAACCCCGAAGTGCTTGAGCTTCCGGATCGCCTCGAAGGGGTACGCACGTTCGATATCGGCGAAGCGCGGGCCTGACATCGAATTGCCGGCGAGCCTGGGTATTTCGTTCGCTGCTCATGGGAGGAAGCGCCATGAAGGAAAGCGATGTGCGGGCGCGGGCTTTTGCCATGCCGCTCACCAGTCCGGCCTATCCGGTGGGGCCGTACCGTTTCGTCAATCGGGAATTCCTCATCATCACTTACCGGACCGATCCGCAGAAATTGCGTGAGCTTGTGCCCGAGCCGCTGCAGATCGAACAGCCGCTGGTCAAATTCGAATTCATCCGCATGCCGGATTCAACCGGCTTCGGCGACTATACCGAGAGCGGCCAGGTCATCCCGGTGACCTTCAAGGGCCGCAAAGGCGGCTACTCGCACTGCATGTTTCTCGACGATCATCCGCCGATCGCCGGCGGCCGCGAGCTCTGGGGCTTTCCGAAAAAGCTCGCCAAGCCGACGCTGCATGACGAAATCGATACGCTGGTCGGCACGCTGGACTACGGCTGGGTGCGGATCGCCACCGGCACCATGGGCTATAAGCACAAGACCGCCGATCATGATGCAGTCATGGCGTCGCTATTGGCGCCGAATTTCCTGCTCAAGATCGTGCCGCATGTCGACGGTACGCCGCGCATTTGTGAGCTGGTCGAATACGAATTGACGGACGTGAACCTCAAAGGCGCCTGGACCGGACCCGCGGGCCTCACGCTATCCTCGCATGCGCTGGCGCCGCTTGCCGAATTGCCGGTCCTGGAAATCGTATCCGGCATGCACATCGTCGCCGATCTAACCTTGCCGCTTGGCAAGGTCGTGCACGATTATCTTGCCTAGAACGAAAAGATCGCGCCGACATTGTTCGGATATCCGATCGCGCGCGAGCAGGAGTGCGGGTCGCGGATTCCCACGGCTCCTTGGAGTCCATCAGCCGATTTGTAGGGTGGGCAAAATCGTTCACGCGCGACGCCCACACTTCTTAAGAAAGAGTGCGACACATGTAGACCCGGGGAAGACCCGTCTCGATATTGAATGGCGTCTCCAGCACTCGGTGGGTTTCGACAAATCCCATATGGGCGTACATCGCGAGATTCTCTGTCATTGTCACATTGGTGCAGAGTTGCATGGCCGATAAATTGTGACGCTTCGCTTCGCGCACGGCATAGTCCATGAGCTGTCGACCCAGTCCCGAACCCTGGTGCGCCGGGTCCACAGCGATATTGTCAATGAAATACGCGTCCGTTTTGGGCCAAGAGATTAAATAACCCTCGACCGTTCCCCTTATCTCCAACACGACAGCATGACCGGCTGCGATTTCGGCCGCGAAGTCAGCCAGCATCGGCGGTGGTTCGCGCCCGATTCTTGGCACGTACTTGATGTAAGCGGCACGAGCGATCGCAACAATTCGGGTAACGTCACCTTCTGTGGCTCTGCGGATCAGTTGCATGCCGGCATTCGCTAAGTTGGTCGGTAATGTCCGCCCAACTTTATGATCTACGGCTCCTTGGAGTCCATCAGCACGAAGATGACGCGACATGGCTCCTTGCCGTGGTTGAGCCACGCATGATTGGTCGCTTGCTGCACGGCGACGTCGCCGGCATTCAGGTGCACGGTTTTGTCATCGAGCATCATGTCGATCTCGCCTGACATGATGATGGCATAGTCGACGGTGCGCGTGCGGTGCTCCAGCGGATTGGTCGGCGGGACACCGCGCGCGGGTGCGCTCGGGCCGACAACTTTCATCATGAAATTCGGGTCCATGCTCGCGAGCTTGGCCTCATCGAGCGGAGGAAATTCGACAACACGCAACGAGAGTGGTCGACTTGTTGGTGGGGTCAAGCGTGGTGACGACCCGATGAATGTCTCCGGCGCTAGCGGCCGAGCAAATCGACGCCGTCAAGGCGATTGAATAGAGCCCTTTGCGGAACATTGCTTCCTCCCGTTTTGTTACGCTTTTCCCGCGTGCCGAAACCGGCTTTGACGGATGGCGACCGCGCTTGCGGCCTCGACTGCCATTTCCGTTCGCGCATGACGGATTTCTGTCACGATGACGCCGGCATTGGCAACTTTGGCGGCCAATGCCGCCATGCCATTACCGGGTGGAAAATGAATTCGGCGAATGAATTCGGCGAACGAATTCGCAGCCGTCACCGCTGCACAATAACCGTCGCGCCAATCTTGATACGATTATAGAGGTCGACGACATCGTCGTTGGACATGCGAATGCAGCCTGAAGACACGCCGCCGCCGAGCTTCCAGGGCTCGTTGGTGCCGTGAATGCGGTAGAGCGTATCGCCGAGATAGAGTGCCCGCGCGCCGAGCGGATTATCAGGCCCCCCCGCCATATGACGAGGCAGATACGGCATCCGCTTCAGTTCATCTGGCGTCGGCGTCCAGTCCGGCCATTCGCGTTTGGCGGCAACCGTGCTGATGCCCGACCAACCATAGCCTTCCATTCCGACGGCAATGCCATAGCGAACGGCCTTGCCGCCGCCAAGCACGTAGTAGAGCCGGCGTTGGCTGGTGTTGACGACGATGGTTCCTGCGCTGTGCGGCGTCGGATAATCCACTACTTCGCGCGGAATGACGCCATAAACTATGCCGAAGGGAGTCTGAAACGACCACACCTGGCCGGGCGTCTGCAAAAAGGGCGTACTATTCGCAGCACAGGCGCCAAACAATGAACCGGCGATAATTATGGCGAAGAGGCCAACCGTTCTCACCACGCTTCAACTCCGCGCTGTCCCACACTGCCGGGAATCATAACAGGCGGTCTTCGTCGTTGCTGTTACCGCTGCGCCACAGTGCAAGAAAACCGGCGCGTGGAACTACTGCCGCGTCGGTTCCAAATTCGGAAATCCCGAGGCCGCGGCCCCGCCGCCGTTAAGAAAACCCGAAATTCTGGAGGAACTTAGATCACCATTGGGCGTTGATGCGAGCCGTTGCGTGATTTGTGGCCGATGCCGCAGCTCGAATGCTGATTTCGAGCGCAGTTCTGGAAAAACTGGACTACGCGAGCGGAGATCAAGCATGGAATTCAAATTCGATCCAAGCGAGCGGCGACTTCGCATCCGCACGCTTATTCCTGCGGGTCTCGAGCCGCGTGTCTTTGCGCCCGACGAACGCTTTCAGTTCGGCATCGAGGAAGAGTACTTTCTTTCTGATAGCAAAACCTTTGCGACGCCAGCCGAGACGCCGGACGCACTCTTTCAAAACGCCGACAACGGCGCCACAGGGCGTATCGGACGAGAATTCCTGCAAGCGCAGATCGAAGTCGCAACCGAGCCGCATTTAAGTCTCGATGAAGCGCGCCGTGAGCTATTGCGCTTACGGCAGAGCGCGGCGGAGGCCGCGGGCGAGTACGGCCTGTCGATCCTGGCCTGCGGAACGCATCCGCTGGCGCAGTGGCGGGATTCGGTGCAGACCCCGAAGGACCGCTACGCCCAGATCATGGACGATCTGCAAATGGTCGGCCATCGTGACATGCTGTGCGGCACGCACATTCACGTCGAGTTTGCCGAACCGGCGCGACGCGTCGAGGTGATGACTCGCATGTTGCCATACGTGCCGCTGTTCATCGCGCTCTCGGCTTCGTCGCCGTTCTGGCAAGGCCGCATCACAGGGCTCAAAGGTTATCGTCTCGCGGCCTACGATGAATTGCCGCGCACCGGACTGCCTGAGCTATTCAGCAGCAACGGCGAATACGACGCCTATGTGGACGCCTTGGTGCGGTCCGGCGCGATGCCGGACGCAAGCCATTTATGGTGGGCGATCCGGCCATCGCAGAAATATCCGACCTTGGAGCTGCGCGCTCCCGATTGCTGCACGCGACTTGACGATACGCTCGCCATCGCGGCGCTCTATCGCGTGTTGGCGCGTTTTCTCTATCTTAATCCCAGGCATAATGCCGACATCGACGTCGTCGATCGGGCCATTGCGGTGGAGAATAAATGGCGCGCGCAGCGCTACGGCGTCCAGGGCACGTTTGTGACGCGATCGGGCGCGGTCACGGTCGCAAGTTTGCTCGATCGCGTTGTCGAACTCACCGCGGCGGAAACCGAGGCGTTTGGCTGCCGCGAGAATCTCGAACACTGCCGCGCCATCGTTCTGGAAGGCTCTTCGGCCGATGCGCAATTGCGGGTTTTCGCCGAAAATCAACGCGATGGTCAGGCAGCGGCGCTGCACAAGGTGACAAGGTGGATTCGCGATGCCACATTGCTGGCTTGAGTTTTGAATAATCAGGACTCGCCAAGGAGTCGCCATGTGCCGCTGGATCGCATATCGCGGCGAAACGACTGCGCTTGAGCGCTACGTTACCGCGCCGGCGCATTCTTTGATTGCGCAAAGCATCCAGGCGCTGGAATCGACCGCGAGCGTCAATGGCGACGGTTTTGGGCTTGGCTGGTACGGCCAGCATGCCGAGCCCGGCCTTTATCGCGAGATCAGACCGGCCTGGTCGGACGAAAATCTCCGCTACCTCTGTCGCCATTTGCAATCTCATCTGTTCTTCGCTCACGTCCGCGCCGCGACCGGCACCGCGATCACGCGCGTGAATTGTCATCCGTTCGCCTGTGGCAAATGGCTGTTCATGCACAACGGTTTTCTCGGCAACTGGAATCGCTGGCGCCGCCCCGTCGAGGCGCTCAGTCCGGACGAGCTTTATCCCTCTCGCATCGGCACGACCGACTCGGAGGCCATCTTTCTGGCGATCCTCGGCGCCGGCATTGACGAGCCGGTGGCCGCAGCCACGAAGGTGTTGGCGAAATTGACCGAAATTGTGAGACGGAGCGAACCGGGAGACCGCTTCCGCTTCACGGCGGCGCTTTCGGACGGGCGCGATCTTTACGCCTTTCGTTATTCGGTCAACGATCACGCCAACACGTTGTACTACCGCGAATCCGAGAGCGACATCGTGATCGTGTCCGAACCGTTTGACCATGACGAAAATTGGATAACGGTGCCGGAAAACCACGTTGTCGTGGCCAAGGCTGACGAGCGGGCGCGCATGCTGCCGTTGTTTCGGCACCAACAGCAGGCGGCCGAATAAAAGCCAGCGCCGAAGTCGAACAGCTTGCGGCAAACGTGACTTCTGACGCCGGTAGCGCGAAAATTATTCGTCTCATTTCCATTGACGTTCGTCACCGTTGCAGTTACATATACACTGCGCGCTCGTGAAGGGCGTTTCTAGAGACGATCCTAAAGACGGAGCGCGCGCGGTCCCCGCGGGCGAAGCTCGTAACTTCGCTCCCGGGCGGCTCCGGGCATCGACCCGGCCAGCACTACGACTGGCCTGCGAGGTGCTCGCTGCACTGGCGCCGGGGAGGGTCCTCCCGTTTGCACCCGGTAATTCCAGGAAGCGCGGCCCGGGGTTGAGC
>JBAQBC010000208.1:0-7950 GCA_049286035.1 Xanthobacteraceae bacterium | reverse complement strand
CTTCTCCTCCATGGCGATCGGCACGATCAGCGTGACCTCCATGGCGATGTTGTCGCCCGGCATCACCATCTCGGTGCCTTCCGGCAAAGTCACCACGCCGGTCACGTCGGTGGTGCGGAAATAGAATTGCGGCCGGTAATTGGTGAAGAACGGCGTGTGGCGGCCGCCCTCCTCCTTGGTGAGGATGTAGGCCTCGGCCTTGAACTTGGTGTGCGGCTTTACCGAGCCCGGCTTGCACAGCACCTGGCCGCGCTCGACTTCCTCGCGCTTGGTGCCGCGTAAGAGGCAGCCGACATTGTCGCCAGCCTCGCCCTGATCGAGCAGTTTGCGGAACATTTCCACGCCGGTGACGACCGTCTTTTGCGTCGGGCGGATGCCGACGATCTCGACTTCCTCGCCGACCTTGATGACGCCGCGCTCGATACGGCCGGTGCAGACCGTACCGCGGCCGGAAATCGAGAACACGTCTTCGACCGGCATCAGGAACGGCTGATCCTTCGGGCGATCCGGCTGCGGGATATAGTCGTCCACCGCCTTCATCAGCTCGAAGATCGAATTCTTGCCGAGCTCCGGATTCTTGTCCTCGAGCGCCATCAGCGCCGAGCCCTTGACGATTGGAATCTTGTCGCCCGGGAAGTTGTATTTCGACAGGAGCTCGCGAACTTCGAGCTCGACGAGCTCGAGGAGCTCGGGATCGTCGACCATGTCGACCTTGTTGAGATAGACGATGAGCGCCGGCACGCCGACCTGACGCGCCAGAAGAATATGCTCGCGGGTTTGCGGCATCGGCCCGTCGGCGGCGCTCACCACCAGGATGGCACCGTCCATCTGCGCGGCGCCGGTGATCATGTTCTTGACGTAGTCGGCATGGCCGGGGCAGTCGACATGCGCATAGTGACGCTTGTCGGTCTGGTATTCGACGTGCGCGGTCGCAATCGTAATGCCGCGCGCCTTCTCCTCCGGAGCCTTGTCGATCTGGTCATAGGCGGTGTAGGTCGCCTGACCTTTCTCCGCCAATACCTTGGTAATCGCGGCCGTCAACGTCGTCTTTCCGTGATCGACGTGACCGATCGTTCCGATATTGCAATGCGGTTTGGTGCGCTGGAATTTTTCTTTGGCCATGAGACTCTCCGTTCCGGTTCCGGTTCCGGCTCCTGCTCTAATCCTTGTGAATGATCAGGCGAACTTCGCCTGCACCTCTTCGGCGATGGCTTTCGGCACTTCTGCGTAGTGATCGAATTGCATCGTGAATGTCGCGCGCCCCTGGCTCATGGAGCGTAGATTGTTGACATAAGAGAACATATTGGCGAGCGGCACCATCGCGGAAATCACGTTGGCATTGCCGCGCATGTCCTGACCCTGGATCTGGCCGCGCCGCGAATTGAGGTCGCCGATGACCGAGCCGGTATAGTCTTCCGGGGTCACCACCTCGACCTTCATGATCGGCTCGAGCAGCACGGGGCTGCCTTTCTGCAACGCTTCCCGCATGGCGGCGCGCGCCGCGATCTCGAACGCCATCGCCGACGAATCGACGTCATGCGAATCGCCGTCCACCAGCCGCACCTTGAGATCGACCACCGGAAATCCGGCGAGGACGCCTGAGGTCAACTGACCTTCGAGACCCTTCTCCACAGCGGGGATGAATTCCTTCGGCACTGCGCCGCCGATGATTTCATTCTCAAACTCAAATCCCGCGCCTGGAGTGGCTGGCTCGGCGATGATTTTGATTTTTGCGTACTGGCCATGACCGCCGGTCTGCTTGCGGTGCAGATAATCGACCGTGGCCGGCCGGCTGATCTTCTCGCGATAGGCAACCTGCGGCGCGCCGATATTGGCATCGACCTTGTAGGTGCGCTTGAGGATATCGACCTTGATGTCGAGATGCAGTTCGCCCATGCCTTTGATGATGGTCTGGCCGGATTCCTGATCGGTGGTGACGCGAAACGACGGATCTTCGGCCACCAGCTTCGCCAGTGCGACGCCGAGCTTTTCCTGATCGGCTTTCGACTTCGGCTCGATCGCGATTTCGATGACCGGATCCGGGAATTCCATTTTTTCCAGGATGACGGCCTTCTGCGGATCGCACAGCGTGTCGCCGGTGCGCACTTCCTTCAGGCCGGCCAGCGCGACAATGTCGCCGGCAAAGGCTTCCTTGATGTCTTCGCGGTTATTCGCATGCATCAACAGCATCCGGCCGACGCGCTCTTTGCGGTCCTTGGTCGAATTCATCACGCCTGTGCCGCTTTCGAGCTTGCCTGAATAGATGCGGCAAAAGGTGATCGTGCCGACGAAAGGATCGTCCATGATCTTGAAGGCCAACAGCGCCATCGGCTCGGTGTCGGAGGCTTTGCGCTCGACCTCGTTGCCTTTGAGGTCGATGCCCTTGACCGACGGCACATCGAGCGGCGAGGGGAGAAAATCGACCACCGCGTCGAGGAGCGGCTGTACGCCTTTGTTCTTGAAGGCGGAGCCGCAGAACACGGGGAAGAAGATGCCGGCGATGGTGGCTTTGCGGATAAGGCGCTTGAGGGTGGGAACGTCCGGCTCTTTGCCGTCAAGGTAGGCGGCCATGACGTCGTCATCGAGCTCGACCGCGGCCTCGATCAGCTTCTCGCGATATTCCTTGGCCTGCTCGACAAGTTCGGCGGGGATTTCGATGTCGTGATATTTGGCGCCGAGCGTCTCGTCGTCCCACACCACGCCAACCATACGGATGAGGTCGATCACGCCTTTGAACTGCGCCTCCGCGCCGATCGGCAGCTGAACGGCGACCGGCTTGGCGCCGAGGCGATCGACGATGTCTTTTAAGCACTGGAAGAAATCCGCGCCGATCTTGTCCATCTTGTTGCAGAACACGATGCGCGGGACTTTGTAGCGATCGCCCTGCCGCCACACCGTTTCGGTCTGCGGCTCGACGCCTTGATTGGAGTCGAGCACGCAAATCGCGCCGTCGAGCACGCGCAGCGAGCGCTCCACCTCGATGGTGAAATCGACATGGCCGGGGGTGTCGATGATGTTCAGCCGCTTGCCGTTCCAGAACGCGGTGGTCGCGGCCGAGGTGATGGTGATGCCGCGCTCCTGCTCCTGCTCCATCCAGTCCATGGTCGCAGCGCCCTCATGCACCTCGCCCATCTTGTGGCTCTTGCCGGTGTAATAGAGGACGCGCTCGGTCGTTGTGGTCTTTCCAGCATCGATGTGGGCCATGATGCCGAAATTGCGATAGTCCTCGATGGGGTGGCTGCGGGGCATGGGGATAAATCCTTCGCTGTCCGGTTCACCAGCGATAGTGCGAGAACGCCCGATTGGCTTCGGCCATGCGGTGCGTGTCTTCGCGCTTCTTTACGGCGTTCCCCCTGTTATTGGACGCATCGAGCAGCTCCGCCGAGAGCCGCTCCGTCATTGTTTTCTCATTGCGTTCGCGCGCCGCGGAGATGATCCAGCGGATGCCGAGCGCCTGGCGACGCGACGTACGTACCTCGACCGGCACCTGATAGGTGGCGCCGCCGACGCGGCGAGAGCGCACCTCGATCGAGGGCATCACATTGTCGAGCGCCTGCTCGAATACGGCGATCGGATTCTGCCGGGTCTTGCCTTCGATGATGTCGAACGCGCCATAAACAATATTCTCCGCCACCGACTTCTTGCCGGCATGCATCACCGAATTCATGAATTTGGTGACGACGACGTTGCCGAATTTTGGATCCGGCAGGATGTCGCGTTTATCGGCCCTGTGGCGGCGGGACATTTCGTTAGTTCCTCGTCTCGCGTTCCTTTAAGAACGCAAAGAGGCCGACTATTTCGGCCTCTTTGCTCCGTATTTCGATCGCCGCTGCTTGCGGTTTTTCACGCCTTGCGTATCGAGCACACCGCGCAGGATGTGGTAACGCACGCCCGGCAAATCCTTCACGCGGCCGCCGCGGATCATCACGACCGAGTGCTCCTGCAGATTGTGGCCCTCGCCGGGAATGTAGCCGATCACTTCGAAGCCGTTGGTCAGCCGTACTTTGGCGACTTTGCGCAACGCTGAGTTCGGTTTCTTCGGCGTCGTGGTGTAGACGCGGGTGCAGACGCCGCGCTTTTGCGGAGACTGCTGCAACGCCGGCACCTTCTTCTTCGCGTGCTGCGTCACGCGCGGCTTGCGAATGAGCTGGTTAATGGTCGGCATCCGTCGTCTTCACTCCAAATTAGGGCTCGCGCCCATTGTGCCGCTTACGCGAATCCATCCGCGCAAAACCAAACCGCGCCATCCGCTTCCCGGGGCGGAGCGGCGCTTGGCCTTGGCAGAGGACCGCGCGGCGGCGCGGTCATGCACCGATGATCTGACTTTCCGAAGTCAGAGGCAGCGTTTGAGCTTCCTTCGTCGAGGCGTCACGCCGCGGCCGACGAGCTTAGAAAGTACTTACTTTCAAAAGCTTATGGGGCCTGGCAGGCCGTTCCGACTGGCGAAGCTCACCGCCTGCCGAAAAGTGCGCGGTATGTATCGGCGCCGCCGCCCCAAGTCAACCCCAAGTCATGCCGATATGGGCATAAAAGCGCGATGGCGCAAGCATTTCCGCCTATCGCTCACCATTGCGAGGAGCCCCTGCAAGCGGGGGAGGGTTAGAGAGGGGGAATTGCTTCGCTTCCGTCCACGTGCTCCGCGGTACGGCGGATTCAAACCCGCCGTAGCGCGGAGCGCGAGCGAAGGCGGGTTCGCTCGCAATGACAATCTAGGCTATCGGAAATGGCGTTAGGCCGGATCTAAGCCATTGGCCCGCATAAGCTGTTTCGCCTGCTCGCCGCGCATGAAGGCCACGAAAGCTGTCGCCGCTTCCGCATCGGGGGCGCGCGACGACAGCCCGGCGGCATAGATAATGACATTTTGCAACTCAGCCGGCAGCGGGCCGACCAATTCGGCGCCGCGAACCGGAAGAATGGCAACGATCTGTTGCATGCCGAGCTCGGCCTCGCCGCGGGCGATGAGTTCGGCCACCGGTTCGCTCGTCAGTTTAGTTTTGGACGCCATCTCATCGGCAATGCCGAGCCTCGCCAACAGATCCACGACGTAGGCCCCGCTCGGGCCGTCGCTGTAGGCGATGGAGCGCGCTTGCAGGAGCGCACGCCGCAGCGCCTCCACGCTGCCGATATCGGGCTTCGTCGCGCCGGCGCGCACCGCAAGCCCGACGGTGGAGCGTGACACATCGGCCGCGCTGCCGCGCACGATCGCGCCGAGCGCGATCAAATCGTCCAGTTCAGGCCGCGGCAAGATCGCAATATCAAAGACCGCGCCGTCCCGGATCGCGCGCTTCAAGGCCGCGCTGAGCCGGAATTCAACCTCGATCACCGCGCCGTGCGCGCGCTCGAAGAGAGGTAGCAGTTCACGCAACAGCGGGCGCATGGCGCCGCCGCTGAAGATTTTGAGAGATTTTGGTGCTGACGCGATCATCCCTTTGTCGTCATCGCCGGGCTTGTCCCGGCGATCTCGATCAGGACCACTGTGCCTAGCGCATTGGGATGCCCGGCACATAGGCGAGCGAAGCAACGCCGGGCGCGCCAAGCAACGCCGTTCTTCGAACGGCTATGACCGGGCATGACGAAACGAAAAGGGCCGCCGGTTGGCGGCCCTTCGCTTGGTTTTCGCTTGCAGCTCACTCCGCCGCCGGCAAAGCGGCCGGTTCGGCGCCGGCTTCGGCCTTGACCGCAGCCTCCTTCTCGCGCTCGGCGAGGATGAGCGCATCGCGCTTGATCGCGATCTCGCGCAGTTTGTTCATCATCGCGCCGGTTCCTGCCGGGATCAGCCGGCCAACGATGACGTTTTCTTTGAGCCCATCGAGCGTGTCGATCTTGCCGTTAACCGCGGCCTCGGTGAGCACGCGCGTCGTCTCCTGGAATGATGCCGCCGAGATGAACGATCGGGTCTGCAGCGACGCCTTGGTGATGCCAAGCAGCACCGGATGCGCGGTAGCGGGCTTCTTGCCTTCCGCCACCACCCCCGCATTGACCTCGTCGAACTCGATCTTGTCGACCTGTTCGCCCTGGATCAGATCGGTCTCGCCGGAATCGTCGATCTCCACCTTCTGCAGCATCTGTCGCACGATCACTTCGATGTGCTTGTCGTTGATGCTCACGCCCTGCAGCCGGTAGACGTCCTGGATCTCGTTGACGAGGTAGCCGGCAAGCTCCTCGACCCCTTTGATCGCCAGAATGTCATGCGGCGCCGGGTTGCCTTCGACGATGAAGTCGCCCTTCTCGATCACGTCGCCGTCCTGCAAGTGAATATGCTTGCCCTTCGGCACGAGATATTCGCGGGCCTCCTCATCCTTGTCGGCCGGCTCGATGGAGATGCGCCGCTTGTTCTTGTAGTCGCGGCCGAAGCGAACCGTGCCCGAGATTTCCGCAATGACAGCGGACTCCTTCGGCCGGCGCGCCTCGAACAGTTCGGCGACACGCGGCAGACCGCCGGTGATGTCACGGGTCTTGGCGCTTTCGGTCGGGATGCGGGCGATGACGTCGCCGGCCTTCACATGCGCACCGGGATCGACCGAGATGATCGCGTCGACCGCGAGCATGTAGCGGGCTTCGCCGCCGCGGCTCAGCTTGAGGATCTTGCCGTCCTTGTCCTTGATCACAAGGGCCGGCCGCAGATCCTGCTGGCCGCGGGCCGAACCCGAGCGCCAATCGATGACGACGCGCTTGGCAATGCCGGTGGATTCGTCGAGCGTCTCGGTCAGGGACTGGCCTTCGACCAGGTCCTCGAAAGCGACAGTGCCCTCGACCTCCGTCAGAATCGGGCGGGTATAGGGATCCCACTCGGCAATGCGCTGACCGCGCTTGATGTGATCGCCGTCGGACACCTTGAGCCGCGCGCCGTAAGGAATGCGGTGCACGGCGCGTTCGGTCGTCCCATCGGGATCGAGCACGGCCACGATCAGATTGCGGTTCATCGCGATCAGATCGCCGTCCGAATTGCGGGCGACGTTCAGATTCTTGATCTTGATCGTTCCTTCGAAGTTCGATTCGACGAACGACTGCTCCGAGATCTGGGCGGCGCCGCCGATATGGAACGTGCGCATGGTGAGCTGCGTGCCCGGTTCGCCGATCGACTGGGCGGCGATCACGCCGACCGCCTCACCCATATTGACGGGCGTGCCGCGGGCAAGATCGCGCCCGTAGCACTTGGCGCAGACGCCGTTCACCGTATCGCAGGTGAGAACCGAGCGGATGCGCACTTCCTGCACGCCGGCAGTGATCAGGCGCTCGACCTGCGGCTCCTCAAGAAGGGTCGCGTTCGGCACCAGGACTTCGTTGCTCGTCGGGTCGCGCACCTCTTCGGCCGTGGTGCGGCCGAGGATGCGGCTCGCCAGCGAGGCGACAACCTGGCCGGCATCGATGATGGCGCGCACCTTGATGCCGCGGGTGGTCCCGCAGTCCTCATCGGTGATGATGCAGTCCTGCGCGACGTCGACCAGGCGGCGCGTCAGATAACCGGAGTTCGCGGTCTTGAGCGCCGTGTCGGCGAGGCCCTTGCGGGCGCCGTGGGTCGAGTTGAAGTACTCGAGCACCGACAGCCCTTCCTTGAAGTTGGAAATAATCGGGCTCTCGATGATCTCGCCCGACGGTTTCGCCATCAGGCCGCGCATGCCGGCAAGCTGGCGCATCTGCGCCGGCGAGCCGCGGGCGCCGGAATGGGCCATCATGAAAATCGAATTGACCTGAGCTTCGGCGTCCTTCTCCGGCGCGGGCTTCGCGGCGGAGATTTCCTTCATCATCGCTTCGGCGATTTCCTCGGTGCACTTCGACCAGGCATCGACGACCTTGTTGTATTTCTCGCCCTGGGTGATCAGGCCGTCATTGTACTGCTGCTCGAATTCCTTGACGGCTTCGCGCGTCTTTTCGACGATCGCTCGCTTGGTGCCAGGCACAACCATGTCGTCCTTGCCGAACGAGATGCCGGCCTTGAACGCATGATGG
>JBAQBC010000207.1:0-6303 GCA_049286035.1 Xanthobacteraceae bacterium | reverse complement strand
GCTAAGTGTTGGTCGGAGTGGCAGGATTTGAACCTGCGACCCCCTCGTCCCGAACGAGGTGCGTTCCAGCCTTCAGGCCAATTCGGGCTGGTGTAATTTCTGTGAAAACGTGCCCAGAATTCGTGGGAATTTGCGCGCTCCCAACAGAACGGAATTTTGGCCTAACACATTGAAAATATATCTGGATCGCACTTTCAAGATATTTTGAGAATGCTCGCTGCAAGAAATCATAATCCGTGTGTCGGCGGTTCGAATCCGTCCTCCGCTACCAATTTATGTCTTGAATGCCCGCAGGTTGACGCGCCGCTCCTCTCAAGCTGGTCAGACCAAAAGGTGCCGAGCGCGTTGTCAGCTGGCTTGTCGTCAGCTGACATTTTAGCTGACGTGCGGCCCCCGCATGAGCTTGAGCACCGATTCAATGTGCCGCCACGTTTGGGCATCCTCGGTCTGACCTTTTTCCTCGTAGCGGCAGGCCCTTTGCGCGGCGGTAACGACGGCCTTCTCGCCATAGGCGTCAAGCAATTGTCGGGCATAGTCGTGGATTTCGATTTCGCCCATCCTCATGACATCGTCCTCATAGTTGGAAGCCTCATCGGCATCCTGCGCGACGCTAATTCAGACAATGTCCAAAAGTTTCCGCTAGAGCATGATCCGGAAAAGTGGGCACCGGTTTTCCGAAAAGATCATGCTCAAACAACAAGCTAAAGCGAAATACCGAATCAACCAAAAATCATTTCGCTTTAGCCGCCGAGGCTGTCCGGCTCGGGAACTTCTTCCATTGCGCCGGTATTGAGCGGGCTCCGCTCCTCGGAGGGCAACCTGGTCCGCAGCGGCGGGGCGTGTTCGCCGCGCCAGCGCATCCGCGTCAACGCCGCTTCCGCCTCGGTGAGAAGCTTGTGCATGATCTCATCGACCGCGAGGATTTTCTTGATGCCTCCCGCGGTCTGACCGGCCGTCAACAGACATTCATGTTGCCGGCCGGCCTGGGTGGTCGAGACGATCTGGCCGCGCAGACGATCGCGCTCGCGGCGCGCCTCGTCACGTTTGCCGCTCCATTCCGTCAAAAACTGCGTCGGCAACGAGCGCAACACGGTCTTGAACCCGGCGGTGCCCGGCAACGGCGTGATGTCGTTGAGCACCTCGGCCTTCATCGCGTGTTCCGACTTGGCGTCGACGATGGCCTGCTTCCATTCCTGCGGCGCGGGAGCTTCCTTCGACGCAATAAAGCGAGTGCCGAGATTGACGCCGGCGGCGCCGAGCATGAGCGCTGCGGCAATGCCGCGGCCATCAAAAATACCGCCGGAGGCCACGACCGGAATTGGCGACACCGCGTCGACCACTTGCGGCACCAGCGTCATGGTGCTGACCTCGCCGCAATAGCCTCCGGACTCGCTGCCTTGCGCGCTGATCGCATCGGCGCCGCGCTCGACGGCTTGCAAAGCCTGATCCACCGTCGTGACTTGCACCATCACTCGCGCGCCGGCGTCGTGCGCTTGCCGCACCAGATCGCCCGGGTCGGCCAGCGTGAATGAAATGACCGCTGGACGGGCTTGCAGCGTGTAGCGAAATGCCTCGGCATCGAGCGTCTGCGGGATGTGATTGATGGCGAAAGGCCGCTGCGTAAGCCTCGCCACCATGTCGATATCGCGCTTGATGGCCGCGAAGCTGCGGAACAGCGTGCCGATCCCGCCCAAGCCGCCGGCATTGGAAACCGCCGCCGCAAGCTCTGCCGAGGTGCAGGTGTCCATCGGCGCCAGAATAATCGGCACTTCGATCCCGAACAGAGGGCAAAGCGGAGTTGTCAGCATGGTGTCGTTTCCACACATCCGCTCGGCACGCGTGACTGCCAATGTGAGCAATCGGGCGGCGTCGAGACACCTTCAGCCAGTGGGGCATCATAATACGGCTAATTATCGGCTGCGCAGCCTGTTTTCTGCTTGGCTTGAGCGGTGGCCGAGCGAAAACCTCCAGATGCATGACGGGAACGCCGACGCCCGCCGCGATGTTCTCACCGCATGCGCTGCGGATCGGCGCGTGCATTTCTCAGTTCAAGGACGGTTGCCATGACCCAAAGGCTTAAAATCGGCGATCACGTAAGTTGGAATTCGGAAGCTGGCCGGGTGAGGGGGAAAATCGTGAGGGTGCACATCAAAGACGTGAACTACAAAGGCTATGTCCATCACGCGAGCAAAGAGGAGCCGCAATACGAAATCAAAAGCGATAAGACTTCCCATGTCGCTCTGCACAAAGGCAGGGCGTTGCGGCGTCTCCGCTCGCGCGGCATTCAGCGGCTGTCATCGTCTGTGCCGCGCTTGCCGAAAAATACGTGATAAAAGACCGCGTCCCAGGCATTGTGGATGCCGGTGAACAACAACAGCAGGGCCGCTGCGCCAACTCCAAACAGACTCTCGCGGGTGTAGGACAGTGCAGCAAATGCCGATAACAGCAGTATTGCGTAGGCCGCCACCGGCAGCACGACATGAAATAACCAGTCCTCGAATTGCGGTTCGTATGCCCCTTGGCTCCGCATGCGCCGGATTATGTTGAGGCTGTAGATCACGCCGCATAATCCGATCGCAGCCCAAAGTATGACCGGCGGGGTGATCGCTTGCCACGGCGCGCGGACCAGCGCGGATAAGAGCAATGCGGTGCCGAAGTGAACGATCGTCGGCGTGCCAAACGCGGCGCTGGCTTCCGGTGCGGGCGTCGTCCGTCTTTGCGCAATCAGCGTGATGACGACGAACTGCAATCCGATCAGCGCGCCAGCCGCCGAACCGACGATCACGTAGAAACTGTCCCATGCGGCGAGCTCTGGCATCGCGTCACCATCGCGTACGAGCTGCGTCAGGCATCAATCCTTCACCGCGCAATCGCGGAGGATCTCCGGCCTGAAGGCGAGGCCGTGGCCGGGCCGTTCCGGCGCGGTGATGGAGCCGTTCAGCACCGGCACCGGCTCGACCCAGATATCGTCGGCGAGCCCCATGTCCTCGATCCACAACCCGTTCGAAATCGAGGCAAGCAGTTGCACGTTGAGTTCCGGAAACAGATGCGGCGCGATCGTCATGCCCCAGGTGTCGGCGACGGTCGCGATTTTGCGCAGTTCGGTCAATCCGCCGCGCATCGGATCGGGTTGGAGGATCGGCAGCCGCGGATTTTCGAAAAACGGCTTGAGATCAAAACGGGTGAAATGCGTCTCGCCGCCGACCACGCGTAAATCGAGCGCCTCGGCAATGCGTAAGTAGCCGGCAAAATCGTCGGGCACGACCGGCTCTTCCAGCCAGTAGACATCATAGTCTTGGAATTTTCGACCCATCTGGATCGCGACGTCGGCGGTCCAGCCCATATTGACGTCGATCATGATGTCGATGTCGGGACCGAGCGCCTCGCGCATGCGCGCGACATTGTCGAGGTCGGTGGCGAGGTCGGCGGTGTGCGCGACCTGCATCTTGATCGCTTTGTAACCGCGCTCCTTGTAATGCAGCGCTTTCGCGATCATGCCGTCGCCGCCGCTGCCGCGAAAGCAGCCGCTGCCGTAAGCCGGCAATTGCGCGCGGTAATGTCCCCACAGCCGGTGCAGCGGCAGCTTGGCGGCTTTGCCAAGCAGGTCCCATAGCGCGATGTCGAGAACCGACATCGCCATCACCGCAATGCCGGCGCGGCCATAGGTGACGGTTGAGCGCCACAGATCCTGCCAGATCGCCTCGACCGCGCTGGCGTCCTTGCCAAGCACGCGCGGGATCACGCATTCGTTCAGGCAAGCCGTGATCGTGCGCATGCCCGGGCGAAACAGGAACAGATAACCCATGCCGGCAATGCCGCCCCGCGTCTCGACGTCGAGCACCAAAAACTCGCGCATCGGTCCAAAGGCATGGCCCTTGAGCCATGGCGTCTGCGGCCACGGCACGCGCAGCATGGTGGTGCGAATGGCCGTGATGGTCATGTCGGTCATGGGGCGCGTACTCGTCCTGTGTTGCGTGGCGAGCCTGCAATGCTGCGAAAACTTCTTTCGCGCGTCAACACACGCACTGCGAGTCGGGTGATTGTCGTCGCCTCGGGACGGCGCGGCTGCAGCAGTTGCTCTGTTGCCTGCTCTTATTACGGGCCGCGCACGCCGGCACCGGTGTTTATGATCGGCGGCGGCGGTGGCGGAGTCGGCTCCGACCCGAGCTGCGTCGCTTGAATAATGAGCTGCAGCGCGTCGTTCTCGCCGGTATTTGTCGGCGACCACGAACAGGACGGCGTCGAAAAGGTGCCGCACCCAAAATCGGTCGTCGGCAGGCCGTTGAGCGTCGGCCCGCCGCCGGTCTGGCCTTTTGCGCTCGACACAATGTTGATGTTTTGGATGGCGAGGTCGAGCGGGATCGGAAATGGCGGTCCCGGCGGCGTGTTCCAGTTGGGAATGATGGACATAAAGCCGGTGATCGTATTGGTCGTACCGGCGCCATTTTGAATGCTTTGGTAGCCTTTAAGATTGCCGGCCTGCAATCCGTTTGCGCCCTGACTGAAGATGCCGATACCGCCGCGTATGCCGATCACGGCCGCAGGCGTCTGGACTGTCACCGCGCCCTGATGGCTGAGCTCGCCGCCGATATATTGCAGCGTGCCTTGCGTCAATTTGGTCAGCATGTGGCCGCTCTTGGAGACGGGATCGTAGACGAATTCGTCGATCACCAGGCTCGTATTCGGCGCAATGCTCAGCGTGCTTTTGTCGAGAAACAGAAGCTGCACGGAGCTGGTGGGCGAGGTGTGGATGCGTTCCTTGTGCAGCACGCGCGCGCCCAGGGTAAGCGTCGTGGTCGAACCGCCGGGCGGCGTGCCCTCGGTACTGGGATTGACCGCGGTCGCAGTGCCGATCTGCTGCGCCATCGCTTGCTGCACCATGGCGGGCGCGGCGGCGACGAGTGCGATCGCGAGCGCCAAAGCCACAGAGTGAATTTTCCCAACCATCGATGCCTCTTCAGAATCTGATCAACGGTCCGGCGCTGATTGCCAAGTCGCGATGCGAGAACGCCGCTACGTTCGACGCGCGTTTCGGTATTGCAGCAGCGTTCCCAAGACGAGTTTTCGCCAGATCGGTACTTCGACGCCAAGTCCGACCCGCCATTCGGTGGTATGCGCAGTGTTGAATGGCGCGACGAACGGGTCGGGGGCGTCATAGTTCCAGGTCGTCACGCCGGCGGTGGGGATGATCGTCCACCGCGAACTGCCGGCCCACGGCGTCGGCCAATAAAACGCCCATGGCAGCCAGACGTCGGCGGCAAAGCTTTTGTAGCTATCGAAGGCGAACTGGTCGCTGGCGCGCGCGTAGGCGAGCCGCGATTGCCAGGCCACCCCTGAAGCAATCGGACCGGAAGCCTGCAGCCCGACGGTCGAGAGCGTGCCGCTCAAGCCGCTGGCCAGCGGATAGAAACTGGAATTGCGAAAGCTTTGCTGAATGACTTCGCCGTACGGATCGAGCGAAACATTTCCGACCGTCGCATGCAGTGTCAGTCCGCCGCCGATGCCGCCCATATAGGCCGCGTCGGCGAGCGTCGCGCCGGTGGCGACGACAAGGGCTTCAGGGTCAGGCCGTTGATGTCGCCCGGCGAAAACGCAAAACGCGGACCGGCGCGAAGTTCAACGAGACAATATCGAACTGGTGCAATGAAAATTGCTGCGCATCATAGGCGATGACCGAAGCTTCGAAAGTCTCGCCGGTCTGAGTTTGGAAATCGTGGAGGTAGTTGAGGCCGACAGTACCGAACCAGTTCCAGTCCGACTTGGCGACAAAGTTATTGTTCAGCGTTCCGCCGGAAGCGAGAACGGTCTGCGATCCGGCGCCGAGACTGGCATTGCTCTGATAGCGCACGCCGGTTTGCGCGAAACCGGAGAATTGATCGGGCTGCAGCTTTTTGTCGACGAGATCGAGCAGATCCTCGATCTTTTGGCGAAGCTCCGGTGTGACGTCCGGCATCTGCAGCGCGGTTTGCAAATAGCCGCGCGCCTGAGCGTATGAGCCAAGCTGATAATAAAGCACGCCGAGCTGGTAGCGCGTCGCGGCAAGCCTGGGATTATAAAACCGGAGTTGCTCGTAAGTGCTGATCGCAGACTCGATATCGCCGTGCGCGGCGGCCGTCGCAACGATGATCGTCGCCGCGCCGGCGACCCTCGCAATCAAGCGTAAAGGTGCGCGCTTTGTGCTGCTTGCCACCTGAATCTCGGCCCCCCAAGGCCCGCCGCCGCGCCGGATCGCACCATGACCGAAAGCAAAACGCCGCCGCCAAGCCAGAAACGGCGCATATGCCATGCGTCAGTCGTCGAAAG
>JBAQBC010000206.1:0-10518 GCA_049286035.1 Xanthobacteraceae bacterium | reverse complement strand
TTCGCGAAGATCGCGATTCGTGTCGAAGCGAAAGGCGTAGAGACCCTCGTCGCGGAAGGTGTCGGGCGCGCCGACGCCGGCGTTCGGATTCACGGTCAAAGCCATCACCGTTGTGCCCGGGCGGCCGGGAAACAAGTAGAAGTCGCAGACGTTGATACGGGGGTCTTCTTTTGCGGTAGGCGTATCGAAATGATGCGACATGGCGCATCTTCTCCTAAAGGGTTAGACGCGCGGCCAAAAGGTCGATCGCTTAGATGCGGACTCGATGGGGCGATCAATGAACTGTCGCCGCCTCATGGGTTACCCCAATGCCAAGGATCGCCGCAAAGTATAGCAAGTCTTGGAGCGAGGCATCTGCAGCGCATTGCGGCAAAAACCGCTCGCCGATGTCCGCTTTGGGTCAAAACCAGACATGACGTTGTGAAATCGCGATGTCCGATTTTACGTCAATAGCGGACATCAGAACTGGCCCCGCGTTACCGTCCGCTAATGACCCAAATGAGACACCGGTGGTCGGGACGTTTCGCGGCGAACCGAGTGATCATGATGCGGTCGCGCGCGCCGCCTTCAATGCCGCGGTCCACCATAGCAGGTCGTCGATCATGGTCTTGGCGGTAGCCTCAAGTTCCGTAAGTCCCGCGTTCACATCGCCGCCTTGGAAGTGCGCCCAAAGCGTCGCGACAGGAATATGGACGGACGAGCGGACCGGAGCGAGCTGAAGCTCTATCGCCGTCAAGCGGAGCTGCTGGACGCCGCGCGCGCCCATGGCACTGCCATAACTCACAAAGGCGGCCGCCTTGCGATTCCACTCCGGATAAACCCAGTCGAGCGCGTTCTTGAGCACCGCAGAGGAACCGTAGTTGTATTCTGGCGCGACGAAGATGAAGCCGTCCGACCGGGCGATTTCGGCAGTCCACTTCTTGACCACTTCATTCTCGTAAGCCGGGCGACCCGGCATGGCGGGCGGCACAGGCTGATCGAAGAAGGGCATTGGAAAGTCCCGCAGATCGAGCAGCCGCGCGTCGACGCCGCCGCGATTCTTGAGTCGCTGAAAAATCCACTGCGCCGGTTTTTCGGAAAAGCGACCCCGGCGGGTGCTCCCCACGATCACCGAAATGACGGTCATGTTTCGCTCCTTGCTGGCGGTTGAAAATTCAGTCGCGTGTCGAGCGAGGAGTCCCGCGGACGCCACTCCGACGCCGTCGCAGAGCTTCCTGACGGGCACAAAAACGTGGCCGCAAAAACTTGGCCACAAAAACTTGGCCTGGAACTAGGCTAGTTATCGCTCCTAGGCCCGCGCAAGAAGGCACAAACTTGATACCGAGCATTCTGCAGCGCGACGGCGGCACGCGATTTGTCGCTTGAAGCGTCCGGCCTCGTAAGATGACGGGGACTGCACAAGCAAGAGGAGCGTGGTGCTGGCAGCGCTCACACCCTAAGCTGGCTTTGTCGCCAACAACCGGAACCCGCATTTGACCAGTTGATGGTTAGCTCAAGATCAAGCCCCTGCGACGAAGCGACGATTCGCGCGACTCCAGCTTCTGGAGATTGCGCGGCTGCCGCAAAGCCGTGGGTCTTGCTCGTCGCAATCCTTGCATCGAGCATCTCTTACATCGACGAATCTGTCGTCAACGTCGCCCTTCCGGCAATCGAGACCGATCTCGGCGCGTCGATTGTTATTATCCAATGGCTTGTTAACGCATATACCCTCACTCTTTCGGCATTTCTTTTGCTTGGTGGTGCGGCCGGTGACCATTTTGGTCGTCGCCGGATCCTTGTTGCAGGTGTCGCGATCTTTGCGGCAGCATCGGTTTGGTGCGGCTTATCACCCAACATCGTCCAATTGATCCTGGCGCGCGCCATTCAGGGCGGAGGGGCCGCTTTGCTGATCCCATGTTCGTTGGCGATCATCGGCGCGACTTTTGACGATTCAGAACGTGGCAAAGCGATCGGAACCTGGGCTGGTTTTTCTGCCGTTGCAGCAGCCATCGGTCCGTTGTTAGGTGGCTGGATTGTCGATCATGTCACTTGGCGGTGGATTTTTCTCATTAATCCATTGCTTGCAATCCCAACTCTCGGGGTTGCTCTTTACCGCGTACCGGAGAGCCGCGATGCCGAAGCCAAAGGTAGTCTGGATTGGCGCGGTGCGCTGCTTGGTTTTACTTCGCTCGGCAGCCTTATCTTTGGCTTGATGGCCGCACCGGTTTCGGGCTGGACCGATGCGATAGTCCTCGTCGCGCTGCTTACAGGTGTCCTGCTCCTGGCGACCTTTGCCTGGGAGGAAGCCCGGAATCCCAGCCCGATTTTGCCACTCGAATTGTTCCGATCTCGCACATTCAGTGCGATCAACTTGTTGACGCTTGTTCTATACGCCGCCCTGGGTGGCGCATTGTTCTTTCTGCCGTTTGCCCTCATTCAAGTGCAGGGATTTTCCGCCGCGCTGGCGGGAACTGTGTTCGTGCCACTGACGCTGATAATGGGAGCGCTGTCGCGCTGGTCGGGCGGCTTGCTCGATCGTTTTGCCGCTAAATGGCTTCTAGTCGTCGGTCCGACGATCGCTTCCCTTGGCTTCGGCCTGTTGGCATTGCCCATCGGCGAGGAATCTTATTGGGCATTTCTGGTGCCCATGACAATACTTGGGCTGGGCATGGTGGTAACCGTGGCGCCGCTCACGACCACGGTAATTGAGGCCGTCCCGGCTCATCAGACCGGGATGGCCGCAGGCATCAACAACGCTGTTTCCTCGCTAGCGAGTCTCCTCGCGGTTGCTGTCCTTGGCGCATTGGCGCTTGGAATCTACGATCACGCACTCGACCATAAACTTGCAGCCGACAGCCTATCCGCCAACGTGCAGCAAGCTGTCCGAATTGCCCGGCAGCAATTCGTAACCGCACCAGCCTTGTCGACAGTTCAAGGAAATGATCGGGTGGTAGCTGAGACCATCGTTAAGGGGGCGTTGGCGGAGAGCATCCAAATCATGATGCTAGTTTGTGCCGCGCTCGCATTGGCAGCTGCCGGGACCGGTATGCTGCTGCCAGCTTCCTCGCGTGATCGGCACAAACCAACGCCCCTATGAGCGGACAGTGAGTCCTTTTACCTTCAGTGGTTCTGATTTTGAGACTGGCCCCTCACGTGCGTGGTAGCCTGAGTACTGTCGGCGCAACGGCGGTAAATGGGAGGAAACTGTGAAAATTCATTACGCACTACCGTTGGCAATTGCCATCGGATTAGCATTTGGCGCCGTTGCAATTCAGGGTCTACACGCTCGCACCACCACGCTGCCGGTTTATGTTGTGGTTGAGATTGACGAGATAACCGATGCAACCGGCTTTGAGGCTCTCCGCCGAACGGCCGACGCTACCGCTGTGGAAGTCCAATCTGAGGACGGTCGCTATTTCGCGCGTACAGAAAATGTAACCGCTCTTGATGGAAGTGCGCCGAAGTTTTTCGCTTTCATTGCTTTCGATAACATGACGAAGGCAAAAATCTTTAATGATAGTATGAAAAATACTACTGCGCTGCGCACCAGAGTAACGAAGTCGAGGTCATTCCTCGTCGAGGGCACAATGCGCTAATCAATGTTCGCTCGCGGGCGCAAAGCGGATGTGACGCGATGTCTGCTTTGGCCCAAAGCGTGCTTTTCATTTATTCAGCGGCGATCTGTCCAGAGTAACGCAGCCGCGATGCAGAAGGCGCAGGCGCGTCATCCAATTGCCGCGAGCATCAATCCGCGGCTGCGCTAAATGCCGCTCTGACGGGTGCTCGCAGGGGCGCTCGCAGAGGAGGTGCTCTCATCGCTCAAATTTAATTCTTTGAGCGTCAGCTTGCGCAGCATATCTGGATCGCGGATGCCGCGCTGGGCGAATTGGACCACTGTCTCGGCGACAAATCTCGTCGCCGGATCATCACCGATTTTCAGATGCAGTGCGTCGCAGGTCGCCACGAAGGCGGCAGACATTTTCTCGATGGCTTCAGGGTCGAAGGCTTGACCAGCTAGAAACGGAGTGATCGCCATGACACGTGCTCCTAGCCACCCCGGCGGGAGCACGACGCATCTCTCGGTCATTGCCGCCTGTGAGCAAGCCCGCTGTCGGTGGTAAATCAGTCTGCTCCCTCACAAACACCAGCGCAATTCGACAAAGTCTAACTTGACTAACCCTAAGAGCTGCGTGTCTGCCCCAGGCCTTTCGGCGCTTTCAGCACCCCATAGTCACGGGACGTGATGCCGGCGTTTTCGAGCACCGCCCCCACGGCCGCAAGTCCGTGCCGAAGCAGTTCGCGGACGGCCGCCGCTCGGCTCGGCATTCGATGGCTGAATCTGAAAGTATCGACGGCCCTCAGCTCTTCGGGGGACAGCATGATTTGCAGCCGCTCTTCCCGCACCAGACCCCGTCCGCCCTTGCCATTCTTCATGAGGAACTCCCTATAAATAAGGCAAGATAGATAAATCACGCAAGATAGACCAATAAGGCTTATATGGTACTTACTCATTTGTGTCAACTTCGTTCCAGCCGAGGACGCAAAATCTTTGCGGCTGTCCGGTGAACGGCTACCCGCGGAACAATGCCGGCATGCAGATTTGAAGGTGGAACAACAACAACTTGCTTTCTGTACGGAACCCGACCCGCCCAAAGTGAGTTTTTTACTCAAGTGCGTCAAAAGACGCATTGGTTCCTGTAATGGGTTCCTTGAAACGGGTTCCGTGAAATGGGTTTGGTGAGATGCCAGAGAAGATAAGTGATGCAGATCGGTTGCGGACCCGCGGCAAGCGCATGCTAGAGCTGGCGACCCGGGCTGATTGCGAAAAAAATTATGATTTTGCCCGCCTGCTCACACAATTGGCCATCGAAGTTTTTGCGCACGCGAGGGAATTGGAGGAAAATCGCGAACGCGCTGCCGTGAACCGGTTCGCCCGCCAATCAGGAGGGTATATCGGCTTCGACCGCGACAGAACGGCAATTCCTGTCCAAGAAATGGGGAACAAGTTTTGAGTCCCCCGCACAAAAGTGCCGCACCCAACAACGCCAAGGGGTGCGCGCGTTACGAGCCGCTCGCTTGGTGGCTCGCCAGAGAGCGTATCGGGAAAGATCTTCGGGAGCGCTATGCGGTGCCTGACGAATTACCGGCTTGCATGCTCATGCTCGTCAGGAAATTAGACGACCCCGGAGCCAGTTAGCCGTTCCGGAATCGTGGCGCCGTCTGCTTACCGGAGCGATGGACGTCCCATTGTCCAGCGGCCTCGCCTCGACGCCGGGCATTCTGACGAGCTGGGAGCCGGCAGGCGTTAAACCACGCCTGCCGGTGCCTCAAACTTCCGCCAAACGCCGCGACGAGGTCCGCAGTCGCGAACTTCTCGAGGGCGCGGCTGCGCGTGACGAGCGGTCTCCAATCGCCTGCGCTGTCCCCATCCCTGCCCCCCGAGTCAACTTGTCGCACGGTCAGCTGTGGACGGCGATTCAATGAGGATTGTGCGGAGGCGGCAAATCACTTCATGAGTGCCAGTACCGACGCTGGCACAAGGCGTTGGGACAGGTTTTGGTGGAAAGAATCAGGCCGTTTATAGTCAGCGGGCGGGCTGATTCGCGGTTTCCGTCAATCGGCTCGCAAAAGTCGCTCCTGCGTCAAATTGCAGCCGGTATTTAGAACGGTGCTGTGGCGTGCGTTCCACCCTCCGGGGACAGAGTGGAGACGGCATGGCCCTCATCGAGTCTGCGCACGATCATCGCAGCAGCCCACTCGACGTCGTCGAGCATATGGCTGCCGGCAACAACTGGCCGTTCGAACGTGCCGGCGAGGACGAGATCGGTCTCGTCGTTACCGGCCGTTGGACGAATTACCAGGTGTCATTCACCTGGATGAACGAGATTGAAACGCTGCATTTGGCCTGCGCCTTCGACATGAAGGTGCCGGAGCCTCGCTTGGCGGACGTGCAAAAGCTGATCGCGCTCATCAACGAGCAGATGTGGATCGGGCATTTCGACGTGTGGACGCAAAACGGCGTCGTCATGTTTCGCCATGCCTTGGTGCTCGCCGGTGGCGTCGCCGCCTCCGGCCGGCAATGCGAAGCGGTGCTCGCAAGCGCGCTCGATTCCTGCGAGCGCTATTTCCCCGCCTTCCAATTTGTCATCTGGGCGGGCAAGTCCGCGCGCGAAGCCATGGAATCGGCGATGTTCGAAACCACAGGCGAGGCGTGACCACCGCGGGGCCCAGTCCCGACGCAACGCCGGAAGCAAATCCGGATACAATTCCGGGCGCAACTCCGGACGCAAATACCAGCCTGCGCGATTTCTCCGGTCTGATCGCGCTCGTCGGCGCCGGCAAAATGGGCGGCGCTCTGCTCGAAGGCTGGCTGCGGCTTGGTCTTGATCCGCGCAAGGTCGCAGTGCTGGAGCCAGAGCCGCTTCCACATATCGCCGCGCTCGCCAGTCGCGGCGTTCGGCTCAATCCCGCAGCCGAAACTCTGCGGCAAGCCAATGTGATCGTCATTGCCCTCAAGCCGCAAGCGGCCGGCGAAGCGCTCAGCGCGCTGGCTGCGAACGTTTCTTCTTCCGCCTTGATCGTCTCGATCATGGCGGGGCGGACGCTGCGGTTTCTTTCCGCCATATTTCCTCGCGCCGGCGCCATGGTGCGCGCGATGCCGAACACTCCCGCCGCGATCGGCCGCGGCATCACCGTCGCAGTCGCTGCGAAAGCGGACCAGCGGCAGCGCCAGGTCGCGCATCGCTTGCTTGGCGCGACCGGCGCCGTGGAATGGATCGAAGACGAGAGTTTGATGGACGCGGTAACGGCGCTGTCGGGCTCCGGACCGGCTTATGTCTTCCTGCTCGCGGAAGCGCTGGGGCAAGCCGGTGCGGCGGTCGGCCTGCCGGCAAACTTGGCTGAGAAACTTGCCCGCGAGACCGTCGCCGGCTCGGGCGAGCTGTTGCATCAATCGCGCCAGGATGCTGTGACTTTACGCCAAAACGTGACCTCGCCGGGGGGCACCACCGCCGCTGCATTGGCGGTGCTGATGCGTCCAAACGGCCTTCTGCGGCTGATGAGCGAGGCAATTGCCGCCGCAACCGCGCGCTCGCGCGAATTGGCCGGCTGAACTGTTTTCCCGGATGCGATGCTGCGTGAAGCTCATCCGCCCCCGCGCAAGCGGGGGAGGGGGACCACGCGAAGCGTGGTGGAGGGGGCGTTTGATTTTAGGTTGAGTAAGATGTCGATAATTATCACTGCGTCGCCGCCCACGCCCCTCCCACCGCACTTCGTGCGGTCCCCCCTCCCCGCTGTCGCGGGGCGGGATGGAGAGGGCATCGCGAGGATCTGCATCGCATCCGGGACAAGCGCCAGCGTCGCTCCCTTGTGGCCTTGGAACGATCGCGGCCCTCACATACATTTGCTAATGAGAAGGCGAAGGCCGCCGCAACCCCAACGCGGCGACTTCTTGACGATTTATCGCTTCATCGAGTGCGAATTGGAGTAAAGCATGGCACGCAGATCGGCACGCAAATCGGTTGGTAGATCCGCTCGTCAATCGTCCACTCGATCGTCTGGGCAAGCGGCTTCCGCCCCCCCGGCAGGCGATCGCGAAAAGATCATTGCGGCGTTTCTGACGCTGCTCGCGGAGAAGCCGATCGAACGGATCGGCTTTGCCGAAATCGCCGAAGCTTCGGGCGTGTCGCTGGCGCAGCTGCGTAACGAATTTCCCTCCGCCCTCGCCATCCTGGCCGCGCACATGAAATCGGTGGACCGCGCCGTCTTGAGCGAGGACTTCGGTGACGTCGAGGAAGAGCCGGCGCGGGAACGCCTGTTCGACGTGCTGATGCGCAGACTGGAAATCCTCGCGCCTCATCGCGAGGCGGCGCGATCGCTGATGCGCTCCGCGCGCCGCAATCCGCCGCTTGCGCTCGCGCTCAACAGCCTCGCGGTGCGCTCGCAGCAATGGATGCTTACCGCGGCGGGAATCGGCGCGTCGGGGCCGCGCGGCATGATCCGCGCTCAAGGGCTCGCGGCCTTGTTCGGCGGCGTGTTGCGCACCTGGATCCACGACGACGATCCGGGGCTCGCGCGCACCATGGCGGCGCTCGATCGGGCGCTGGCGCGCGGGCAGCGTTTTGCCGGCTTGATGGACGATTTGTGCCGCATACCGGCGCGCATTTGCCGGCTGCGGCCGCGCCGGCGCCGTGGCGAGAGTTCGGAAGACGCAGCGGCCGCGGCGTGAACGCCGATCGGGAATAATGAGCCGATCGGAAGGATCATTGCCGCACGCTGATCTATCCGCAATTGATGCAGATCAATCGCGGCATCGCTAATCGGAGTTAATTTGTCAGTGCGCGAGCTTTGGTAAATTAGAACGCTTACAAAAAATGATTTTTTCTTTGCAACCGCGCCGCGCCTGGACTATTGACGGTTTCAATTCGGACCAATTTTCGCAGGGCTTTTGTCCCCCAGGACGTTCCCCGCAATGATCGTGTGCTAATGATCGTGTGCTCTTGCAACGTTTTCACCGACCACGACGTGCGCTCGGCGCTGTCGGCGGGCGAGAACGTTCCGCGCACGACCGGGCAGGTTTACCATTGCCTTGGGTGCAGCGCTCAGTGTGGACGTTGCGCGCGCACCATTCGGCGCATCATGGATGAGGCTCTCGCCCCCTCCAGCGCGACATGTTGCCGAAACGCGCAAGCCGAGTCGTGATCGGTTTGCTCCTGATCGGTTGATAAAGCTTCAAGCGACCAGGCGTTGAGCGGGCTTTCGAGCCCGGTCGCAGCCGCTATAATCGCGCCAGCCGTCACAAGAGCTGAATCCAGGAGCAGAATGATGAGAGGCGAGCCCGGTGTCCTCGATTACCTCAACAAGGCGCTGCGGCACGAATTGACCGCCGTTAATCAATACTGGCTGCATTACCGCCTGCTCGACAATTGGGGCTACAAATCGCTCGCCAAGCAGTGGCGCAAGGAATCCATCGAAGAGATGCAACATGCCGACAAGCTCGTCGAGCGCATCATCTTTCTTGACGGTTTCCCGAACATGCAGGTGCTCGATCCGCTGCATATCGGCCAAAACGTCAAGGAGGTGCTCGACTGCGATCTCGCCGCCGAAATCTCGGCGCGCACGCTCTATGAAGAGGCGGCCACGCACTGCCATTCGGTTCGCGATTATGTAACGCGCGATATCTTCGAGAAACTCATGCACGATGAGGAAGAACACATCGACTTCCTCGAAACCCAGCTCGATCTGGTCGCCAAGCTTGGGCTTGAACTCTATGCCCAGCACCACATCGGCGAGCTTGAAGAGGACGAAGACAAGTAGCCCCGGATTGAGCGCAGCGAAATCCGCACGGTGGGCTCCGACCAGGCATGCAGTTCGCATGGACAGGCGCATGGTGCAGCGGCTGATCATCATCGCGGTGATGCTTGTTTCCAGCTTCGCCAGCGGCCAGTGCACGGCGCAGTCCGCCCGCCCACAGGCGATCGGCGCGGTCAGCCGCATACAAGGAGAGGGGATCGGAACAAATGGCAGCGCCACACGTCCGCTCGGCCTCAACTCCTCGGTCTTTCTCAACGACGTTGTCTTAACCAGTGATGCAGCGCGGCTTGAAGTCACCTTCGCCGACAACACACGGCTGACGCTCGGCGAAAAGGCCAAGCTGACGCTCGATACTTACGTCTTCGACCCTGCCGCGGGCAGCGGAACGATCAAGTTTGGTCTGGTCGGCGCCTTCCGCTTTGTGTCAGGCCAGGTGACGAAACTGGCGAGCGCGGACGTGCGCGTGACGACGCCGGTTGCAATCCTTGGCATCCGTGGCACGGAATTCTGGGGCGGGCCGATCGACGATCAGGCGCTCGGCGTATTCCTCATCGAAGGCGCGGTGAGCGTGTCGAACGCCGCGGGCCAGCAAATTCTCAACTTGCCTGGCCAGGGCACCAACATCGCCGCGCCTGGCGGCGCGCCCGGTCCGGTGACCTTCTGGGCGCCGGACAAGATCGGCCGCGCCATCGCGACCGTGACCTTCCGCTAAAGCGAAATGATTTAGATCGATTCAGTATTTCGCTTTAGCTCTTGTTGTTTTGAGCATGATCTTTTCCGAAAACCGGTGCCCACTTTTCGGGATCATGCTCTAGACCGTCCCTTGCGCCGGCGCGAAAGCGCTAAAAGCTGAAATAACTAAGTCATTTAGCCGAAAGCGCCCGTTTGTGCCGCAGATCACAGGCGCCGGCCGGAAACTGCGCTCAACTGCCGCCAAGAATCGGAGGCGGCTATGAATCATTTGATCTATGGCGCTGATCGTCAGACGCACTTGAAGATCGTGGTCGTTGGCCTTCTGTGCGCATGTTTAGTTTTGATTGTTGGTGCGTTTGCGCATGTCGGGCAGCTCGATCTCGGCACCGCGCCGTCGGTTAAGGCCGGCGGCGCCAACGTAATCGTCGGACAACTCCCGGTCATTCGCTAAGCATTCGTGGCGACGTCGTGTCATGAGTCGAAAGTTCATCATAGTGCCGCTCGCCACCGTGTTGATCGCGGCCGGGCCTGCGC
>JBAQBC010000205.1:0-4322 GCA_049286035.1 Xanthobacteraceae bacterium | reverse complement strand
GGTAACAATGGTGAGCGCGCTTGGACACGCATTGTGGTCGTTTCTTAAACATTACATTTTCAAGCTTGGCTTCATCGACGGCTGGGCGGGGTTTGTCATCGCGTTCGGTAATTTCGAAGGAACCTATTATCGTTATGCCAAGGGCTATGAGGCGATACAAAATTGGTCGCCGCCGCCAAGCCAGCCATTGCGGCGAGAGGCGAAATTGCCGCCGATCGGGCCTGCGCAATAATTTTTCGCGGCTTACAGCGGCACTGCCGCTGGATTCCTTCTGAAAAGAATATACAGCGACCTTGTCGTCGTGGTATTTGTCCGCGGCTTATAGGGGTGACCGGCAGTGCTACATTATCTCGGCATCGAACAATTCCGCGCGACTCCGCTGGTGGGCCAGCCGTTTGAACATTTGATCGTACCGCAATTCATCACCCCCCAGGCATTGACCGAAATCAACACCGATTATCCGAGGATTTCGACGTCCGGCAGCTTCCCGGTCGATCAAGTTGTGTTTGGTCCGGCGTTTCAAAAGCTGCTTGACGAACTCAACAGCGAAGCATTTCGCGAGGCATTCGAGGACAAGTTTGAGATTGATTTATCGGGACGACCCACCATCACGACCGTGCGCGGCAGATGCGGTCCCGGCGACGGCAAGATCCACACTGATTCAGCCACCAAAATCATAACCGTTCTCATTTACATGAACGAGAATTGGGATCAGCCCGGCGGCCGGCTGCGACTACTGCGATCGTCCCACGATCTTAACGACATCATCATCGAAGTACCCCCGATCGCGGGAACGCTGCTGGCGTTCAAGCGTAGCAACAATTCATGGCATGGCCACGAACCCTTCGTCGGCGAACGCCGGGTCATTCAATTCAATTGGCTTACCTCGCAAGGCAATCGCCAAATTGCTATGCTGCGACATCACACTTCGGCCTCGTTTAAGCGTTTGCTGCAGATGGTGGTGCCGAGCCGGCCTTAGCCCATTTAGCGGCGTCGTCGAAACCCGATGGCGATCTCGGCGTCGCAATGGTGGCGCTGATGTCGTTTGACACGGAGTTATTTTGATCTTGCGCCCGGCCGATCTCACTCATCGCGATTTCCGCAAGATTCTTCTGATCAAGCTGTCGGCCGTCGGCGACGTGGTGCACACGATTCCGGTCCTGAACAAACTGCGCCGACGCTATCCGATGGCGCAATTGGACTGGCTGGTGACTCCCGGGATCGCCGAGTTGCTGCGGCATCACTCCGCGATCACAAATATTGTCGAGTTCGAACGTGAGGCCTGGTCGACGCCGTGGCGTCTTACGCCGTTTGCGTCCTATGCCCGATTGGCGGCCAAGTTGCGCGCAGCCGCCTATGATCTGGTTGTCGATATGCATGGCCAGTTTCGCACAGCGGCTTTAACTCTCGCCACGGGTGCACCAGCGCGCATTGGATTTGACCGGCCGCGCGCCAGCGTGTGGGACGCCTCGCCGCGAAAATTTCCAGAGCAGGCGCGCAAACACGCCTGGCAAGGCGCGCGCGAGGGAAGCTGGATAGCCTATACGCATCATATCCCGGTCCCCACGCTCGACCTGCACGCGGTCGATCGGTATCTGAATGTCGGGCCGATCCTGGGCTTGGACCGAGAACCTGCGGATTTTTCGTTTCCGATTCCTCAATCGGCGGTTTCGCGTGTTGAGACACTGCTCGCTCAACATGGCGCCAACCGCGCCGACATTGTCATCATGGCGCCCGGCACGATCTGGGAGACGAAACATTGGGGCAGCGACAAGTTTGCAAAGGTGGCGGGACATTTCTTGTCCAAGGGCTTTGCCGTGATCTTGATCGGTTCGCAGCGCGAGCGCGTTGTCTGCGAAGAAGTGGCGGCTTCGGCGCCGGGTGCGATCGATCTCGCCGGCATGACGACACTGAGCGAGCTGGCGGCGCTGATCCGCCGCTCCGCGATCAACATAACCAATGATTCAGGGCCGATGCATCTCGCGGTCGCGCTCGATCGCCCCGTGGTCAGCATATTCGGCCCGACCGATCCGGTCTGGATTGGCCCCTACAGGCGCGCCAATGCGGTTTTGCACGCCGATTTGGAGTGCTCGCCCTGCTATCTTCGCAAGCTCAAACATTGCCATCATGACCACGCCTGCATGCGCAGCGTATCAGCGCAGGCGGCCATCGAACAAACCGAGCGTATTCTGTCCGCAAGCCAGAATCGGCTCGCCCACGCGCAAGCCGTGTAATTGTCGACATCAGCCGAATTCGATTTTTCTCGACGCGCTGTCGCGTTCGCCCAAGATCGTGCCGCCGAGTACGCCGACGCCGAACACATAAAGCCAGCCGTTATTGAAGTCGAACAAGTGGGAGTGAACGGTGGAGGATAAAATATTCTCCGCCACCAGAACCAAGCCTAGCCACGCGAGCGCGCTCGGTTCGATGAATAAAGCAATGTGTGCGATCCACATCGCCCATAGCACCACAGCACCGACTACGCCCAATTGAATGGCAACCGCAAAAGTCTGATTGTGCGGATTGACCGTAGGTGTCGCCGCTACGCCGGTTTTTCCGGCCGTGATGCGCTGAAATTCCTCGGCGATTGAGCCGGTGCCATGACCGATGATCGGCGCCGATGCGATTATCGACAAAGATTCCTTGAGAAAAACGATGTGTTCGCCGATCGAGCTCACTTCCTCGCCCGTGCGATATTGCTGTATCTCGACGATGGATGTCGCGATCCGGTAACGTAATATCGGCGAGGCAAGCCACATTGCGATCCCGGCCATCACCGCGAGCAGTAGCGCGCCCAAAATTCCTTTCCATCCAATCAAGCGCCAGCCGAGTAGCAAAAGCAGCAGCGGCGCAACCACGAGCGCAATGCGGCTGGTACTTACGAAACCAAAGTTGATGAGGAACAACGCGCCGATCCCAAACAGCGCGATCGGCCAAAGACCCCGTTTTCGCCAGGACCAAGCTGCATAGCCGAGAGCGCCAAAGCCGCAGATCAAAAACACCGAGCCTTGGAAGATCGTGTCGTGCACGGGCACGCCATAACTACCGTGCCACCGGTAGCCGAACGCGAAGGCAATCACATAAGACGCGATCAACAAGACAATCGATGAAATGAAAAAGCCGAAAGCAACCCAAATGCCGTTTCTGGAGCGGCGGAACTGGGCAAGGAGGAGCGGAATCGCGAGCAGCCGATGAAAACTGTCCAGACCGGCGAAACGATCGTGCCAGCTCACGTCCGCCCACAGCACGCCCATGACGCCCAGGCACCATAGGAGTACGGCGAAACCACCCGCCGGGCTAGCGAGAGCGCGTTTGACCGAGTCCGCGTCCAGACTCGGCAGCAAGATCAGCAGCCAAGCGGCGATCGCCACCCCAACTGCGCTGGTCGACCATGGTAGAGCGACAGCAACGGCGACCGCAGCACAGTCCGCAAGCCGCATGAGAGACGAGCGATCAAAATGAGCGAATCGGGAGAATCCGACCATTCGCCAGCCTTAGCCGTGTTCCGCAGCGCCGATCAAGATTATGGAGATTGCGCCGCTCCCGTGTAGCTCGGATCTTAGGATCTCTGCTTTCGTCGAAGAACGCGCGAGGCCGGCGTGTGGGGAGGCGAGTGATGTAAATCGGTCGACATGGGGCTATGCACCGGCCGCGCCCAGGCGGGAACGGCATCGCCGCGGCGCGCGATCCCGACATAGTAGGTACGGGTATAGGGCGTGCGCCGACCTTCGCAGTTGTGCACGAACACAATGGACAGCCCCGCTGCCTCGATCATGCCGCGGAATGTCTCCGCCGTGGAGCCGCGATTGTTCTCCAAAAGCACGATGATTCCGCCCGGCTTGAGGAAACGACCGATCGTCCCAAAGAAATGCCGATGCAGCTTCCACTCCTCATCGTGGAAACGCAGTTCACCAGGCGAAATATCGACGAAATGCGGCGGATTGCCTACCACCAAATCCCACTGCTCGAATGCTGGAATGCCGTCAAGATTGTCGGAGTGATAGACCGCAACCCGCTCTGCCAATCGGTTTTGTGTAACGGTACGCCGGCATGCTGCCACCGCTTCCGGATTGACGTCGGCGAGGCACAACGTGCCGCCAAGGCTTCAGGCGCCGTAGCCGCGGCTTTACGATGCGCCGTTCAAAAGTTTTGAGGAAGCTCGCCAAGCCGTCAGTCCTGTCGTGCAACCCAGATCCAGTCCGGTCGCTAGTTCTACCCGCAGCGCCGAATTGCGCAACTGCGGGCCAACTCGGAAATTGCACCGTCCTGTATCTGTGCTAATGCAACCAGTTACAATCCCCGGACGGGCTCGGTATGCAGGA
>JBAQBC010000204.1:0-2423 GCA_049286035.1 Xanthobacteraceae bacterium | reverse complement strand
TCGCTGGCCGCACCGTCGGCTTCGTCGCCAATCAGCCGATGGTGCTCGCCGGCGTGCTTGACTCAGACGCCAGCCGCAAGGCGGCGCGCTTCGTGCGCTTCTGCGACGCCTTCAATATTCCGATCGTCACTTTCGTCGACGTGCCGGGATTTCTGCCCGGCACGGCGCAGGAATATGGCGGGCTGATCAAGCACGGCGCGAAATTGCTGTTCGCCTATTCGCAAGCCACGGTGCCGCTCGTCACCGTGATCACGCGCAAGGCGTTCGGCGGCGCCTATGACGTGATGGCGTCGAAACATATCGGCGGCGACGTCAATTACGCCTGGCCGACCGCGCAGATCGCAGTGATGGGCGCCAAGGGCGCGGTCGAGATCATCTTCCGCGCCGACATCGGCGACCCGGAGAAGATCGCCGCGCGCACCAAGGAATACGAGGAGCGCTTCCTGTCGCCGTTCATCGCCGCCGAGCGCGGCTATATCGACGACGTGATCATGCCGCACGCGACGCGCCCGCGCATCGCCCGCGCTTTAGCGATGCTGCGCGGTAAGACCGTCGAACTACCGCCGCGCAAGCACGATAATTTGCCGGTGTGAGAGCGGTGGGTTCGGTTGAGCGCAGCGAAACCCACCGTGGCGTTCAAAGAATGATGGGGTTCACTATCGCTCAACCCATCCTACGACCTCAAAACCAGCCATTCCGACCAGTACTTTAGTACCTCTTCCCGTTTTACTCGCCGCAGATATCCTCGCGGCGTGCTTAATTTTGGATCATGGCGCTAACCGAAAAACTTAAGTCGAGGCCTTTGCAGCGCAGATCTAGGTTTTGGGGTGCGAAATGGACCCTACGCAAGAAGAACTTGGCCTTAGCAAACGATTATTCATCGGGTGTCTCGGAGCCTTGGCTCCGATTCTTGTCAATCTCTATGTGGTCGATCTTCAAACGACCTTGACGAACTTGCTGCCGCTGAAGGCGCTTTCGTACGCCGTCCGAGTTCTGGCGCTGTGCGTCATCGTTTATTTGAATAGCGATGAAGTGCGGCCGGCCAAATTATTCCAGCTCGGTATTATGGCCCCCGCCATGCTGACGAGCATGTTGAATGGCGCGGCCATCGCCAATAAAACGCCGAGCAACCCGACGACCACTCCGCCCGCGCATTCCTCGTGGTTGCTTATTCCCGAGGCAAGTGCCCAACCTGCAGCCGCTCCTCAAGTTGCGCCCACGGTACGCGATTGCACAAAGCCCCAGGACCCGACCGTCTCCCAGCAGATTTTGAAGGGATTGGTTGGCATCACGCCGGGCAATCAATGGTTCGTCGTCGTCGGCTCGTATGGCACTGCGGAAGCGGCGGTAGACGACGCTAAGCAGATCAACACGAGGTTTCCAGGTAAATACCAGCTGCAGGTCTGCAGCCCCACTACGGTGCCAAATTCGCCTTATCGTGTCGTCATCGCGCAATACATGACCTATTCCGACGCCGCGAAAGTAAAGAACGATGCGATCGCTGCCGGGTTACCGTCCGACACTTGGCTCTGGAATCCGTTTGCTGTCACTCAATAGCAGGGCGCGGCTGCGCCGCTCGCAACTCAGGATGACGAAATTTCGTGTCTCCGTGACGTTGACGATTGTCCCCGTTTCAGATACATTCAGAGTGAAATCTCGCCCTTCTCGGACGCGGTCCGGCAGGCATAGCCGGATTGCGGGGCGAGTGCGGTGCCCGCGCGCGGAGTTGCAACCCGCTCCCGGGCGGACCCGGGATTACGTATTCCCGTCGTTCCTGCAGATGGCCGCTCATTGATTTTCGTTCGTTAATGCAAGAAGTAATGTGGACTGCGATAGCCCACGTCTTCCAGTTTGGCCCGTTCTCTGCTACCTATTTGTATTGAAGGTAACAAAATCGGGTGCAGCAATTCCTCGCTTACGGCTGACCAAGTCGGTTATCGACGGTTTGCCGGTCCCGTCCAAAGACACGGTGTACTGGGATGCCGACCTGCCAGGGTTTGGGGTGAAGGTCACTCCCAAGGGCCGGAAAGTTTTTATCGTCATGTACCGCTTGGCCGGCGCTGGCTCGCGGCTGCGCAAATATACGATCGGGCCCTACGGCCGGATCACACTGCCGATGGCACGGGCCCAAGCGCAAAAGATCTTTGCTGCAAGACTGGATGGGCGCGACCCTGCCGAGGAGAAGAAAGAATCACGACGTCGCCTCGTGGTCGATCGCATCGACGATCTCATCGAAAAATTTATTCACGAGCATGTCTCCCGAGTCGGGACGAGCAAGAGGCTAACCAACCTGCTCCGGCGCGACGTCATTCCGTATTGGGGCGCCAAAAGCATCCATGAGATTAAGAAAAGAGACGTGAGTGACCTGGTTAGCTTAATCGCCCAGCGTAATGCCCATGCCAGCCACAGGCTCCTGAAGACCC
>JBAQBC010000203.1:0-3572 GCA_049286035.1 Xanthobacteraceae bacterium | reverse complement strand
AGATTCATCATGCATCGCCCGGTCAATATCAAAGGGCTGCGCGCGATCTATGAGCGGCATACGCTCAATCATCATCAGTTTTTCACTGACGAGGAAATGCGGTTCCGTGATCCCAAGGATTGGCGCGTCACGGTTTTCCCGCCCTATGCGCTGGTTGTTTTCATCCTGATGTCGATTCCGCTGGCTGTGGTGCTGGGTCTTCTCGCGAGCCCAAATGTCGGATGGCTGTTCATGTGCGTGACCACGGGCATGTATCTCATCTACGAGTTCATGCATTTCTGTTGTCATGTCGATGAAAACGCCTTCGTGCGGCACTGCCCGTTCGTCAACACGCTGCGCCGGCATCACACCGCTCACCACAACGCGCGGCTGATGATGGAACTCAACATGAACCTGACATTCCCGATCGCCGACTGGTTGTTTGGCACGTCCGATCTTGATCGCGGGGTCATCGGGCATCTGTTCAACGGCTATGATACGCGGCACCTGAAGGAGAACCTGCGCGGGACGCCGAAGCCGCCAGATCAAGCCGCCGCAATCCCGGTTGGAAATTTTTGATAAGGCTGCAATTTTTGATAAGGCTGCATCTGACGCGCGTGGCCATCAAGCAGCGGTCGCAATCGTATGCCGAATGACGTCAAGGCTTATGTTTCAGCCGCAGTCGCAATTGTTGCGATCGTTCTCGCCTATTGGAGCGGTTCGCCAGTCCGTCCGGAATTCGGAAATTTCATCCTCGCGACGGCAGCTTTCATGATCGTCGCCATGTGGATTTTTCCGGAGGCCGGCGGAAAAAAGAAAGCGCCGAAAGATTGAGACTTATGTACGCGTCGCCGGCGCGAATATCCTAGCGCTCCAGGCAGAGCAGGGCGGTATTTTCCTCGGTCCGCTGCGCCGAAGCGGGTGATTGCAGCCTCGCTCAATTCGCCGCGCGGCGCATGGCGCTCCAAGTGCCGTAGCAAGTATTGCCGGCGGCGCTCCAACGGCCTGCGCCGCTTGAGCCGCGCAGCCGTCCATAGCCGGTCGCGCTCTGGCCCATGCGATAGACCGTCACCGCAATCGCGCCGCTCGCGACGACTGCACCGGAAATCTGATAACTGAAATCGGCGTCCGCCTGCGTTACCCGGCCGCCGACAATGCGCGCCGGATAGCGATAGGTCGGATCGCACGGGCCATAGGCGGTGTGAATGGACACGCTCCACAGCCCGTCATAGGCGCGCGACGACATGTGTACCGTGCGCTTGTGCATCGGTCGCGGTTGCGTTTGCGGTTGCGCTTGTGCCGCCGCCAGCGCCGCAACAAATCCCCCGACCACGATCGCCGTCACGATACCGAGCCTGTTCATCTGTTCGCTCCCGGTTGTGGATCGCTCATTCCGTCTGCCGGCGGACCCGGAAAAGCCGGCGGTTCGGCGGCGAACGGACTTTCGCTTTTGCCCTGATCATAGCCCACATTGAATAACGCTTTCATGTAGTCCGGATCGAAGGCGCCACGGCTTGGCGTGTTGAAGCTTGGCGGAATGGTGGCGACATTAAAGCCGATGCCGCCGTTTTTGGCGGCGACATAGGCGCGATCGAGCAGCACCCGTAAGTCGGCCTTGATCGCGATCGACACCGCTTGCGCCAGAATCGTGGGCGTACTGCGCTCGACCACCTGGAATTCGGGCGCCAGGCCGCTGTTGACGACAATGTAAAGCGCATCGGCGGGAATCTTATAGCTGCTGGTGCTTTGCATGAGCGCCGGCGGTGTCACGAAAAATTGTCCGTCGACCCCGCCATCGGCATGCATTTCGGCAAAATGCTTGCCGTTACCTTCGACGTCGATCAGCACCGGCGGGAACGCGCCGGGAACGCTGCCGGATGCGAGCAGGATGTTGCGGAACAGCTTGATGGCGTTATCGCCGCCACCTGCGGTGGAATGGACCGCGATCGCGCCCATGTTCCAGACCACCGAACGTCCGGCGTCGAGGTCGGTCGTGACGATGAACAGCCGCCGACCGGCCTGGTGCGCGGCGGCAATGTCGGCAAGCAGCGCCGGCGTGATCTGCTTTGCAATCAAATCCTTCAGCGGCCAGGTATCGAGGAAGCTTTCGCCGGTGCCGCCGACCTCGAAAATGTCGGCGGCCGAGGTGTGGGTGTAGACCGCCGCCAGCGCGGTGTCGTAGCGCGGACCTGCAAAAACGAACGGTGCCATCAGCGCGCCGGTGCTCACGCCGGTAACGACGGCGTAATCCGGACGTTTGCTGGCGGCGCTCAAGCCATTGAGTAGTCCGGCGCCGAACGCGCCGTCGGCGCCGCCGGTCGTGAGAATGAGCCAAGGTCCGCGCTCTGGGCCGCGCTCTGCGCCGGGCTGCGGCGGCAGCGCCTTGGCGAAGTCAGTTTCGGAATCCGCCCAAAACCGCGCATCGGGCATGCCCGGCACACCGGCCACTGCCTCATCGGCGGCGGTGAATGGAGCGCGCGGCGGCAATTTTTGCGGTTGCGCGGGCGGGGGCGGCGGCGGGACGGGTTCGTCGGTCGCGCGTGATTTGTGCGACCGGCCCCGATCCTGCGCTGCGACGTTACCGACCTGCGTGCCAAACGCCGCCAACAGAAATATCGCTGCGGCGCTGGCGCAAATCATCCTGCGGAGGAAACGTTTCATCGTGCACCAGGCGTTGTGAGCGTCATATCATTTCTAGCCTTTTTCCGATTTGGGCTTACCTCAGCTTGGACCTGCCTCAGCATGGTGGCGTGATTCTCTCCATTGCGGGATAACCGCCCCGGCGTGTCAATTACGCGCGCCGCTCGGCGACAAAATGCGCGCCCTCGACCAGCATTGCCGCCGCAGCCCCGAACGGCGCCAGCGCGGTCTCGGCTTCGGCAACGAGCTCTCCCAGCCGCTTTTTGGCGCCGGCAGTGCCGAGCACGCTTGCAAATGTGGCTTTCCCGGCGGCGCTGTCCTTGCCGGTCGATTTGCCGACCAGGGCCGGATCGCCTTCGATGTCCAGAAGATCGTCGGCGATCTGAAACGCCTCGCCGACCGCCGCGCCATAGCGCGTGAGCGCCTCGCGTTGCGCCGCGCTGGCGCGTCCGAGGATGCCGCCGGCCTGGCAGGCGAAACGAAGGAGTGCGCCGGTCTTCATCGCCTGAAGGAGCCGCACTTCGTTCGCGCCGTGACTGACCGGGCCGAAGCGGCCCTCGGCGGCGAGATCGAGCATCTGGCCGCCGGCCATGCCGCCGACGCCGGCGGCGCGCGATAATGCGTTGACGAGTTCGACGCGCACCGCGGCATCCGGATGCGTGTCTTCGCGCGAGAGCACATCGAAGGCGAACGTCAAAAGCCCGTCGCCGGCGAGGATCGCCGTTGCCTCGTCGAATTTGCGGTGCGCGGTGGGCTGTCCGCGCCGCAATTCGTCATTGTCCATCGCCGGTAGATCGTCGTGGACCAACGAATAGCAATGGATGCATTCAAGCGCGGCGCCGGCCATCAAGGCGTTGTGGCGCGGCACCCGAAACAGGCTCGCGGACTCGACCACGAGAAACGGCCGGAACCTTTTGCCGCCACCGAGGCTCGCATAGCGCATTGCCTCGATG
>JBAQBC010000202.1:0-5234 GCA_049286035.1 Xanthobacteraceae bacterium | reverse complement strand
CAGTTTGTCCGGCGGGCGCGGCGGCGGTCGGTGCGCTCGGCGCGGGCGCGGTTGTTTGTTGCGCCGATGCGGTCGCCGCCGCCAAACACAGCGTGCCGGCCAATAGCGAGCCGGCCAAGATGCGTTGAGTCATGGACGTTCTCCCGGATGCGGAAGCGTGGTCCAGCCAGCTTCCTTGTCTGAAATTCTGTATGGGCGAGTGTGACACCCGCATGATGATCTGCCCAGCGAAACAAATTCACGCGAGCAATGAACGATCTTACTGCTCCGGAGTTCCCGGAGTGAATTAAGGCGCCTTGCACGCGACCATGGCTTGCGGCTGTGTCCGGCTGGCGATAGATGGCGGTGCAAAGACTGCCAGATAGGCGTCGCTACCCGCGAGCCGATCGAAGCTGATCTGGCGATATCCCACGGCGGCAAGCTCACACCGTAGAAGATCTGGCGGGGTACCATGCTCGGACGTCGATCCGTAAGCGTCGAGAATGCCGACCCGCGCGCCGGGCTTAAGCGCCGGAACGAGATTGTAAAGGAGGCCGTAGGGCTGGGCGACTTCGTGATACATGTGCACCAGAATTGCGACGTCGAGCGAACCCGCCGGCAACCTCGGATCGTGCGGCTCGCCGCGGCTGACGACAACGTTCTGCAAGCCAAGGTCGCGCACGCGGCTGCGCAGCTTCTGCAAATATTCGGGCACGACGTCTTCGGCGATGATGCGACCGCGGGGACCGAGGATGGGGGAGAGCCGTACCACGTAGTAACCGCTACCCGCGCCAATGTCGGCGACAGTCATCCCGGATTCGATACCGAGCAGGCGCACGAGCTGGCCTGGTTCGCCGGCGGCGTCGCGCTCCTTTTCGCCGTGCCAGATTGGGCTGATAATGTCCGCGACCGGGCGATCGGGCTTTGGAAATGCGGCGGCTGGCGCGCCGGATCCCGCCAGAAATTCCTGCGCGGCGACCGATATCGTGAATGTGGCGGCAAAGACGATGGCAATCGCCGTTTGCATCACGTCGCCAACGTGGCGTTTGCGGACAATCGAACTCGGTCGTGAACCTTGCAATCGGTTACCTTGAGTTATGCAGCTAAAAAACTAATGCGCGTCGTCCCAATTGCCGGCGGCATGTGCCTCGACATGCAGCGGCACCGACAGCGATACCGCCGGCAGCGGCGCGTCGATCATCACCTTGGTGACGACCGGCAGGGTTTTTTCGACTTCGCCGTCCGGCACTTCGAAGACCAGTTCGTCGTGGACCTGCAACAGCATCTGCGCGGATAGTTTTTTTGCCGCCATCGCGTCGTCCATGCGGATCATGGCGCGGCGAATGATGTCGGCGGCGCTGCCTTGCAGCGTCGCATTGACCGCGGCGCGCTCGTTGAACGCGCGGATCGAGGCATTGGAGGCGCCGATCTCAGGGTAATGGCATTTGCGGCCGAACAGCGTCAGCACATAGCCGTGCTTCTTCGCGAATGCCTTGGTCTCCTCCATATAGTCGCGGATGCCGGGGAAACGCTCGAAATATTTTCGGATATAGGCGCCGGCTTCCTCGCGACCGATGCCGAGCTGATTGGCGAGCCCGAACGCCGAAATGCCGTAGATGATGCCGAAATTGATCGCCTTGGCGCGGCGGCGCACCTCGCCCGGCATGGTCTTGATCGGCACGCCGAACATTTCCGACGCCGTCATGGCGTGAATGTCGAGGTCTTCGCGGAACGCCTTGCGCAACTGCTCGATGCCCGCGATCTCGGCGAGAAGCCGCAACTCAATCTGCGAATAGTCCGCCGAGACGAGCTTGTGGCCCGGCGTCGCGATGAAAGCGCGGCGGATCTTGCGGCCGTCCTCGGTGCGGACCGGAATGTTCTGCAAATTCGGCTCCGAGGACGACAGCCGGCCGGTGGTGGTCGACGCCAGTGCGTAATTGGTGTGCACGCGATGCGTGGTCGGATTGACGAAGCCCGGCAACGCGTCGGTATAGGTCGATTTCAGTTTCGATACTTGCCGCCAGTCGAGAATCTTTTGCGGCAGTTCGTGGCCCTGCTCTGCCAATTCTTCCAGCATGCGCGCGCCGGTGGCCCATTGCCCGGTCTTGGTCCGGGTGCCGCCCGGCAGGCCGAGCTTGCCGAATAAGATGTCGCCGATCTGCTTGGGGCTGCCGACATTGACCGGCTCGCCGGCAAGTTTGTTGATCTCGGCTTCGAGGCCGGCGGCTTCCTGGGCGAATTCGCCCGACAGCCGCGAGAGCACCTGGCGGTCGATCGAAATGCCGCGCCGCTCCATGCGAGCCAATACGCGCAGGAGCGGCCGCTCCAATGTTTCGTACACGTTGAGCACACGCTCGAGCGGAAGCTGGGCCTTGAGTACTTGCCATAGCCGCAGGGAGACGTCGGCGCGCTCGGCGGAAAATTCCGTCGCCTTGCCGACGTCGACGCAATCGAAGGTTATTTTGTTCTTCCCAGGTTTTGTAATCTCGCCGAGATCGATGGTCTGGTGAATGAAATAGCGCCCCGACAACGCGTCGAGGCCGTGACCGGCGCGGCCGGCATCGACCACGTAAGACATCAGCATGATGTCGTCGTAGGCGGCGATCTCGATGCCGCGCAGGGCAAAAACCTGCCAGCCGAATTTGACGTCATGGCCGATCTTGAGCACGCCGAAATCTTCAAGGAGCGGCTTGATCGCCGCGAGCGCGACAGCCTCTTCGATTTGATCCGCCGCACGCCCGCCGCCAAACAAGCCGCCGCGATTGTCCTCGCCGCCAGATCCCTGTTGGCGATGCGCAAGTGGGACGTAGCAAGCCTCGTTCGCCGCCACGGCCAGCGAGAACCCGCACAGCTGCGCCTGCATCGGATCGAGACCGTCCGTCTCGACATCGAGCGCGACGACACCGATATCGCGCGCGCGTTCGATGAAGGCCCGCAATCGATCGAGCGAGCGCACGGTCTCGTATTTCGAGCGATCGAATTTCTGGTCTCGCGCGCTCTCAAACCGCGCGGCAGCGAGCGCGGCCGGGGTAAGCGTGCTCGCCTCCTCACTTTTGGCCCTGCGCGCATCAGCCGGCTGTGGCGGGCGCCCGAGCGGCAGTTGCGGTGACGTTCCGCCGGCACCGGCGGGCCTCGTTACTTGGTCACTTTCTGCGGCCGGCGTGGCAGATGTGGCGCCCTTGCCGCCAACCCGCGCTTCGGGAGCGATCCCAGCCGCATCGATTCCGGCGAATTCCGCGACGCGGCGGGTAATCGCGTTGAACTCCATCGCCTTGAGAAACGCGATCAGGCGCTCATAGTCGGGCTCGTGCACGGCGAGATCGCCGACCGGCACGTCGAGCTTGACGTGATCGTCAAGCGTGACGAGCTTCTTCGACAGCCGCGCCTTCTCGGCATTGTCGATTAAAGCCTGCCGGCGTTTCTCCTGCTTGATCTCTCCCGCGCGCTTGAGCAGCGTTTCGAGATCGCCGTATTCGCCGATGAGCTGGGCCGCGGTCTTTACCCCGATGCCCGGCACGCCGGGCACGTTGTCGGTGGAATCGCCGATCAGCGCCTGCACTTCGATCACCTTTTCCGGCGGCACGCCGAACTTCTCGATCACTTCGGCGCGGCCGATTTTGCGGTCCTTCATCGTGTCGAACATGATCACGCAGTCGTTGACGAGCTGCATCAGGTCCTTGTCCGACGAGACAATGGTCGCCGTGGCGCCGGCCTCGCAGGCCTCGCGCACGTAGGTCGCGATCAGGTCGTCGGCCTCGAAGCCCTGCTGCTCCAGGCACGGCAGATCGAAAGCCTGCACGGCTTCGCGAATGAGCGGGAATTGCGGCCGCAGATCGTCCGGCGGATCCGGCCGGTGCGCCTTGTAGTCGGGATACATTTCGGTGCGGAATGTGCGCTCCGAGAGGTCGAACACCACCGCGAGATGGGTGGGTTTGTCTTCCGGCTTCATGTCGCGCAGAAGCTTCCACAGCATGTTGCAGAAGCCGAACACGGCATTGAGCTGCAAGCCATCCGACTTGCGGTTGATCGGCGGCAGCGCGTGATAGGCGCGGAAAATATAAGACGAGCCGTCGACCAGGAAGAGATGATCGCCTTTCCTCAACGGCCTGCTTTGGACCGGCGGCTTTGCCGGTTTGTCCGCCTTCGGCGGGGCTTTTTGTGCTGTGGGCATGATGACCATTAATATAAGATTTCGCGGCGATTTGGCACGTGCGGTGGACAATTCCACGTACACATTTTGCCCTCGTCACCCCAAAACCCGCATGACGAAGGGATAAATGGATTCCTCGCCGCTCCCGATCGACGCCGCGTTGCCGGAACTGACCGGGGCTTTGCGCGCCAATAATGTCGCGGTGCTGGTGGCGCCGCCCGGCGCCGGCAAAACCACCCGGGTGCCGCTGGTCCTTGCGGCGGAACCATGGGCGCAGCTTTCGGGACAATCTACCCGCATCCTGGTGCTCGAGCCGCGCCGGCTCGCCGCCCGCGCCGCCGCCGCGCGCATGGCGCACAAACTTGGCGAAGCCGTCGGCGAAACCGTGGGCTTGCGGGTGCGCTTCGGCTCGAAAGTCTCGCGCAAGACCCGGATCGAAATCGTCACCGAGGGCATTTTTACGCGCATGATCGTCGACGATCCCATGCTCACGGGCGTTGCTGCGGTGCTGTTCGACGAATTCCATGAGCGTTCGCTCGATGCCGACCTTGGGCTCGCTTTGGCGCGCGATGCCCAGCAAGGTCTCCGTGAGGATCTGAAAATCCTGGTGATGTCGGCGACGATCGACGGCGCGCGCGTTGGCGCGCTCCTTGGCGGCGCGCCGGTAATCGAAAGTCAGGGCCGTGTCTTTGCGGTCGAGAGCCGCTATGTTGGGCGCGACGCACGGCCGATCGAGCCGCAAGTTGCAGACACGATCATGCGGGCGATGCGCGCCGAGCGCGGCTCGGTTTTGGCATTTTTGCCGGGAACCGCCGAAATTCGCCGTACCCAAGACCTGCTGGCGAGGCTTGCCGATGCCGCGACCGATATTGTCCCGCTCTATGGCGCGCTCGGCGGCGACGAGCAGGCGCGCGCCATCGAACCGGCCCGGCCCGGCCGCCGTAAAATCGTGCTGGCGACCTCGATTGCCGAAACCTCGATCACAATCGAGGGCGTACGCGTCGTCGTCGACAGCGGGCTAGCCCGCGTGCCGCGCTACGAGCCCGATGTCGGGGTGACGCGGCTCGACACCGTGCGGGTGTCGCGCGCGGCGGCGGATCAGCGC
>JBAQBC010000201.1:0-1966 GCA_049286035.1 Xanthobacteraceae bacterium | reverse complement strand
GGCCCGCTCCGAGCGGTCATCGCCGGAGGGAGAGTCGCCGCATGACGGACGCGGTCCATGACGCGCGCGATCATGACCGCACCGTAGCAACCGGCCCAGCCGTTTCCAGCCCGAGGGTCCCGAATTTTTTTGCTGAGGTGATGTTTATCCAGAAAAATCGTTCAACCGTAGCTGAGCCGATTGGGGAAACACGAGCGGAACTGCCCTTTACCGGGGATCAGGCCGTCTGTTTAGGCCACGACCAGGCCGCCTGGAGCGGACCTGCGTCAACGAGCCCCGGGAGAGCCGAGCGTGCTAGCGGTCCGTCTCAACTTTCACTCGGGGATAACAATCAGCAGTAGCGCCTATAATCTCAAAGAGTTGTTAACGGGGAATGCAGCATGTTCGTCGATGCTCGGAACATCTCGAGCGGCTCGAACATCACCACCCAGATTTGCATCGTCGGTGCAGGAGCCGCTGGTATCACGCTCGCTCGTGAACTCAACGGGTCCGGGTTGACCTGTGTTCTGCTGGAAAGCGGCGGGACGGAGTTTGATAGCAGAACACAGGAACTCTACGCTGGCGACAATATTGGACGGCCCTTCCTCGATCTGACTACCTGCCGGCTCCGCTATTTCGGCGGAACCACGAATCACTGGGGCGGATGGTGCCTGCCCCTTGATCCGATCGATTTTGAAATGCGCGAGGGTCTGCCATATCGAGGCTGGCCCTTCGGACGCGTGGCGTTGGACCCGTGGTACCGGCGGGCACAGGATGTGTGCCAGATCGGGCCGTTCGATTACGCGCCAGCCGACTGGGGTGTCGTGCAGAGCAAACTGCCAGCTCCTTTCCGGGGCCCGCATTTCGTCCCGCGGATCATCCAGCAGAGTCCGCCGGTACGGTTCGCCTCGGCCTATGGGCTGGAACTTCAGTCTTCTTCCAACATCACTGTGTATTTATGGGCAAACGCCTGCAGATTCGAAACGAACGACGCCGGCAGCGAGGTGCAGTCGTTGTCAGTGCGCACATTGTCGGGTCGCGGCTTCGAGGTAGATGCGAAGGTGTTTGTTGTGGCGGCGGGGGGGATCGAGAACGCTAGGCTGCTGCTCGCGTCCGGCCAGAAGGAGGGCGAGGGCCTCGGCGACGGGCGTGGTCTTATTGGACGCTTTTTCATGACTCACATTGAATACTCGGGGGGACTGCTTGCCGTCGCGGATCCTCCCATTGATCTTTATTTCGACCCCGGCGGCGAAATCGCGATCTATCGGGGTGGCGGCATCGAACGGGAATTCGTGTCATTCGTCGGCTTGTCCGAGGAAACCATGCGGCAGCAGCACCTGCCCAACATCATGCTGCAATGGGCGTACGAGATTCCGACAGCGCGCGGCGGACTCAACGCGGCAGTCCGCGTCCTGACCTTCTCAGAAGGCGCACACGAGATGCTGGCAGACCTCCACTCGATCCTACACGACATTGAGGGGCGCCACCAGTACGTCAACAGCAAGGTCTTCCAACGCGAAGGTGCGCCGGTAGAGGGGCTTTGGCTCTACTGTTATTTGGAGCCAGTGCCGAACCGGGACAGTCGCATTCGGCTGAGCCGGGAGCGAGACGCGATCGGCATGCGCAAAGTGGCCGTGGACTGGAACGTTACCGCCGAGGACAAGCGCAATGGCGCGGCGATCCTGCGGCTTCTGGGTGCCGAGGTCGCACGCACCGGGTTCGGCCGCCTGCGTTCGTTCCTGGAAGACGATAACGACGCGAAATGGCCGATGGATATGCACGGTAACGAGCATCATATGGGGACGACCCGCATGCACCGCGATCCGTCGCTTGGCGTCGTGAACGAGGATTGCCGGGTTCATGGCGTCACGAATCTGTATGTCGCCGGCAGCTCTGTGTTTCCCACGGCCGGCGCCGCCAATCCCACCCTCACGATCACGGCCCTGGCGCTACGCCTGGCCGATCACCTCAAGGAAGAGCTTAGGGT
>JBAQBC010000200.1:0-4663 GCA_049286035.1 Xanthobacteraceae bacterium | reverse complement strand
AGCGCCGAGATCAGCATCGCGACGCTGATCGTCACCGCGAATTGGCGGAATAACTGCCCTGAGATCCCGGCGATGAATGCGACGGGCACAAACACGGAGAGCAGCACGAGCGTGATGGCAATAATCGGTGCCGTTATCTCAGTCATCGCGTGTTTTGTCGCTTCGGCGGGGGACCATTGAGGATTTTCATCAATCACCCGCTCGACGTTCTCGACCACGACGATGGCATCATCGACGAGAATGCCGATTGCCAGCACCATCGCGAGCAGCGACACCGTGTTGACCGAATACCCGATCGCCAGCAGCACTGCGAAAGTGCCAATCACGCTTACAGGTACCGCAATCGCTGGAATGATGGTTGCGCGTAGGGTACCGAGAAATAAGAAGACGACGAGTACGACCAGGACGAATGCAATCACTAGCGTGAGCAGCACATCCTGGATCGTCGCGCGCACGAAGGTCGTCGTATCATAATTGACGACGTAGTGAAGACCGGGCGGGAACCGCCGACTGAGGCGGTCCATGGTGGCGATAACGGCCGAGGCGGTGGTCACCGCGTTTGCGCCGGGCGACAGATAAAGGCCAATCGCTACAGCCGGCTTGTCGTTGAAGCGGCCTTCGACATCCTCATTCTGAGCCCCAAGCTCTACCCGCGCTATGTCATGCACACGCAGCAGGGAGCCGTCGGGATTCGCGCGAAGGACGATGTTGCCGAACTGCTCCGCGGTCGTCAGGCGACCTAGCGTTTGAATGTTCAGTTGAAACTGCTGGTCTTTGCCGATCGGCCGTGCCCCGATGCGGCCAACGGGCGCCTGAACATTTTGGGCCTGGATCGCGGAAATGACGTCGGCAGGCGTCAGTTGCAGGTTGTCCAGCCGCTGCGTGTCGAACCAGATGCGCATCGAATAGTTGAGCGCCCCGAAGATGCGCGCCTGCCCGACGCCCGGCAGTCGCGACAGCACGTCCATGATATTGATGATCGCGTAGTTGGTGATGAACAGGGGGTCCTGCTGCCCGTTGTCGCTATAGAGCGAGAGGAATTGCAGGACCGCCGATGATTTCTTCTGAACCGTCAAGCCCTCTAGCTGGACCTCCGCAGGCAACTGCGCGAGCGCGGTCTGCACGCGGTTGTTGACGTTGACGGTGTTGATATCGGGGTCGCTGTCGAGCGCGAAGCTAACAGTCAAGTTGTATGAGCCATCGTTAGCGCTGGTCGATTTCATGTAAAGCATCTTGTCAACGCCAACGACCTGCGCTTCGATCGGCTGAGCCACACTGGCTTCGACCACTGCTGCCGAAGCGCCCGGAAAAGTGGCCGAAACTTGAACCTGCGGCGGCACGATGTCGGGCAACTGCGCGAAGGGAATACGGGTGAGCGCCAGCAGGCCGGCGATGGTGATGACCACGGCAATCACGACCGCCAATCGCGGGCGGTCGACAAAGAACGCCGAGATCATTGACTCGCCCCCGCCTCTGGGGCCGGCTTGGCGCCAGCGTTTGATGGCGCGGTCCCGCTGGCGGCGCCTTGTCCCGGCCTCGAAAGACTTGGCGGGGGTGTGGCGGGGCTCGGGGACACTGCTTCGCCGGGACGAACACGTTGCACGCCCTCGCTGATCACCAGCTCGCCTTCCGCTAGTCCGCTGCTTATCACGGCCACGACCGGGGTCGATTGTCCTTGCTGGATACGACGGACTTGAGCTTTGTTCTGCGCATCGACGACATAAACGTAATCGCCCTGTTGATCGGACAGCACGGCAGCTCGCGGAACGGCTAACACCGTGACTGGCTGCACGCCTTCCAGCAGTACGGTCACGAATTCGCCATCCGTCAATTCGCGAGAACCTGGCTGCCCCGCCGTCATGCCTGGAAACACCGGATTAGGAATGACTCCACGCACGACTATTGTGTCGGTGTTCTCGGCGACGGTGGGCGAGCCATAATCGAGCTTGCCGTCTTGATCGTAGATGCGCCCATCGGGAAGACGCAATTTTATGACCACCGCACTATAGCCGCCCTTGGCCGCGTAACGCGTCCGTAAATCCAGACCTGCACGCAGAGAAATTGAAAACAGTACGTACATCGGATCTTGGCTGACGATCGTCGCAAGGGTCCCGGTCGTTAGCGATACAACATTGCCCTCGGTGACCGAGGTGCTCGTGATCTTGCCATCGATTGGCGCGCGGATTTCGGTGTAGCCAAGATTGATCTTAGCCGTTTCCAACTGCGCTTGAGCGCCGGAGATCTGAGCCGCCAATGCACGTTCGGAGGCGAGCGCGGCATCGACATTGGATTGCTGCCCAGCGGGGCCGCTCAACAGAGTCTGCTGACGTTGCAGCGTCAGCTGCGCGTTCCGATGCTGCGCCTCCATTTGCTCTACGGTGGATTGTGCGGCATCAACCGCTGCCTGAAAGGGCGGCTTTTCGATCTCGTATAGAAGATCGCCTTTCTTGACCTCGGCGCCTTCCGTGAACAACCGCTTCTCCAGAAACCCGGTGACACGCGCAACGAGCGCCACCCGGTTCACCGCCTGGATACGGCCGATAAACTCATCCGTTTCAGTAATTTGTTGCCGTTCCGCCCGCACTACACCGACCGCCGGTGGTGCCCCGGCGGCTGGCTGAGCCATCGCTTCCCTGCACTGCACGGCGAGCAAGAGGGCCGCGGCTAGACAGAAAGCACACACTCTTTCAGTCATCTATCCCCTCCGTAGCCCTGCAAGTCTCTTGAGGCTCGCGGCAAGCACATAGCTTCTTCCACAACGTCACACGGTCCGCAATGTCTCGAATTCTTCGCGGCAGGCTGTGCTGAATTCGCGCATGAGATTGACTGAGCTGCTGTTGATCATCTCCCGCAGCTCAATGAAGCTCTTGTTCGGTTCCGAATAAGTGTCGATGATTTTCCGCGCGAAGCGCTCGGCGATTTCTACGACCTTGGTCGAGGACAGAATGCGCGTCCTGTCAATCTTGGCATAAAGATCGACGAGGCCGGGAATATCCGCTTCTTCGTGCTGGAGCGCATGAACATAAGATCGCGCGGCCGCGTCGATGAACTCCTTGTAGAGGTCTTGTTTGCGCAGCGTCTCCTGCTCGAGCCATTGCGCGCGTGCCTGGGTCCGATGCGTCAACCATGTCGCCAGCACCGAGGTCAGTCCGCCGATCGCCGCGCCCAACAGCGTCGCAAGAGCGGTGGTGACCGATGCATTCACGATAATGCCTCCCCTCAGCGCGGCGGAAAGATCGTCATGGCAGTGCCTATCCGTCGACCATTCCCGTCGCGCCAACGACGACAAGATTTGCCTGGGCCGGCGGCGGAGCGTTCATGACAGTGCTCGCTCCTCCAGCCAGTCGACGTAGAGCAGGCGCTCGGCAAAGAGCCACGCTCCATTAATCTTTGCGAAAGTATCGACGTAGCGGAGATAGGCGACCATCAAGCCTCGCTTTTCGCCATCTACCGTGACGTGATGCGCGATGCAGTAGGCTTCTCCCGTTGCGCGATCGCCGTTGAGCGTGAAGATTGTGCTCTGTCCGACGAAATGCATTGTGGCAGCGTACTGGTTGAGGTTTGCAAAGATTGGAGCGAGCGCCTCACGCGAATGCAGTTCTTGCGAGGGCTTCGGATCTTTGGCGTCCATGTACACCACGAAATGAGTATCGGTGGTGAACAGAGCCATCTGGCCTTTGGCGTCACGACGGTCGGCGCAATGGGCGTAGGCCTCGACGAGCTCCCGAATGGCGAGGCGATCTGCGGCTTCCTCCGGTGAGATGGCGACGTGTTTGCTCATCTGCCAACTTTCTTGTTCGACTCGTTCGGAACAGCAGAAGCGGTTATTCGAGAATTGCCTTCGGTTCGAGAAAGGCTTCGATACCGTAGGTGCCAAATTCGCGGCCAATGCCCGAATTCTTGAATCCGCCAAACGGCGCCTGCTGATCGTCAAGCATGCCGTTGATCGCGACGCGACCGGCTTGGATTTGAGACGCCACCCGGCGGGCGCGCTTTATGTCGGTCCCGTTCACGAAGGCGTGGAGGCCGAAGCTCGTGTCGTTGGCGATCCTGATCGCATCTTCCTCGGTTTTATAGGTAATAACAGAGAGGACAGGCCCGAAAATCTCTTCTCGGGCAATTGTCATATCGTTCTTCACATTGACAAAGACCGTGGGCTTCACGAAGTAACCCGCTTCGAGACCGTGCGGACGGCCCTGGCCGCCAACCAGCACCTCGGCGCCTTCTTCGATGCCCTTGCGAATGTAGGATTGCACGCGCTCGTACTGCTTCTGGGTCGCCATCGGTCCGACGGCGGTCTTTGGATCAGCCGGATTGCCGACTGGAAAGGCGGAGATGGCATCGACGATCGCCCGCTTGACTTCGTCGAACCGACTCTCCGGCACGAGAAGCCGAGTCCCCGCAGCACAAGCTTGGCCGCTGTTTAGGAACGCGATGACGAACGCCGCCGGGATAGCCTTCTTGAGGTCGGCGTCGTCAAGTAGGACGTTGGGCGACTTGCCGCCCAACTCGAGCGTGACGCGTTTCATGGTCGCGGCGCCGTCGCGCATGATCGACTTGCCAACGGCAACCGAGCCCGTGAACGAGATCTTGGCCACGTCAGGATTGCGTACCAGCTCAGCCCCTACGACATCACCGCGGCCTGTGACGACGTTGCAGACAC
>JBAQBC010000199.1:0-6294 GCA_049286035.1 Xanthobacteraceae bacterium | reverse complement strand
ACGGTGGGACGGTGCGGTGGGTCATGCGAGACTAATTCATTATTTTTCCTCCCCCTGAAAGGGGGAGGTCGCGAGCAAAGCGAGCGGGTGGGGGTCCGTTCTTTTGTTTCCCGTGAATGCGGGAAGCGACCCCCACCCAGCCCTCCCCCCTTTTAGGGGGAGGGGTTCAGCTCCCCCAGACCTCCTCGGCCAGTTCGACGATCATGCGCAGTTTCGCCCACTCTTCTTCCTCGGCGAGGGTGTTGCCTTCCTCGGTCGAAGCGAAGCCGCATTGCGGCGACAAACACAGCTGATCCAGCGCGACATATTTTGTTGCTTCGTCGATGCGGCGCTTGATTTCGTCCTTGTTCTCGAGCGCGCCGGTCTTCGACGTGACCAGCCCGAGCACAAGCTGCTTTTTGCCTTTGGGAAAGAACCGCAGCGGCTCGAAACCGCCGGCGCGGTCGCTGTCATATTCGAGAAAATAGCCGTCGAAGCTGGTGTGGCCCAGCAAATGCTCGGCGACGAAGTCATAGCCGCCCGAGGCGATGAAGGTCGAACGGAAATTGCCGCGGCAGGAATGCATGGTGATCGCCATGTCGGCGGGTTTGGCTTGCAACGCCGCATTGGTGAGCCGCGCATAGCGCGCCGGCAGGCTGTCGGGATCGTCGCCGCGGTTTTTCGATTGCGCCCGCTCGTTCGGGTCGCACAGCATCGACCAGGCGGTGTCGTCGAGCTGCAAATAGCGGCAGCCGGCGTCATAGAAGGCGCCGATCGCGGCGCGATAAGCATTGGCGAGATCGTCAAAGAACGCATCGAGATCGGGATAGACCGCTTTTGAGATCGCGGCGCGGCCCTGACGGAAATGCAGCGTGCTCGGCGCCGGTATCGTCATTTTCGGCGTTACGCGCGTATGCGCTTTCAGAAACGTGAAATGATCCAGCATCGGATGGCCGGAGAAGCCGATCCTGCCGTCGATCTTGATGGTCTCCGCCTTGGTCTGCACGCCGTGAAACTGGATACCGTGATCGGTCGTGTAAAACGTCACGCCGGCGAGGGCGCGGAAAAAATCGAAATGCCACCATGAGCGACGAAACTCGCCGTCGGTGGCGAGTTTGAGTCCGATCTGTTCCTGCTTTTTGATCGCTTGTTCGATCTCGCGATCTTCGATCGCGCGCAGCGCTGCGGCGGTGATTTCGTTGCGCGCGCGTTGCTCGCGCGCCGTTTTGATAGCCGCCGGCCGCAACAGGCTGCCGACATGGTCGGCGCGAAACGGTGGACTTAAGCGCTGGGTCATGCGTCCTTCTTCTTTTTCCTCCCCTAAAAGGGGGAGGTCGCGAGCAAAGCGAGCGGGTGGGGGTCCATTCTTCGAGTTTACTTGTAGCGCGGGAAGCGACCCCCACCCAACCCTCCCCCTTTCAGGGGGAGGGATTGCAGTCGAGGCCAGTGATTGACACGCTCGCGGGTGACCGTGTGAGGAGGCGACAATGAATCCGATGCTCCGGCTGTGCGAGGACGTGTTGTCAAATCATGGCGCGATGGAGCTGCCGGCGCTGCCGCGCATGATCTTCGTCGTGCATGGCTCGGTCTCGATTGGCGAGCGCACCTTGCGCGACGAAGAGGCGCTCGGCGGCGAAAGCGCGATCATGCTCAAAGCGGGCAGCGCCGGCGCCACCGTGTGGCGCTGGGAATTCATCGCGCTGGAAGCGGATATCGGCCGGCCGCTGCCAGGATCGGGCATCGTTTCGCACGAGAAGCTTGCGGTGATGCTGGCGACCGCACCGGCCGGCGCGCTGCTTTTTCGCGGCGACAGCGTCGCCTTCCCGTCCGGCGGCTGCGCGTATTTGCACCGGCACCAGGGACCCGGCATCCGCTGCCTCGTCGAGGGCGGCATTCGCATCGATACCCACGGTCGCTCCACTTCATACGGGCTGGGCGCCGCCTGGTATGAGACCGGGCCGCACAGCGTGTTCGCGCAAGCTGCCGATCGCCCGACGCGCTTCATTCGCGTGATGATCCTGCCGCGCGCTTATCTCGGCAAAAGCTCGGTTGAATATCTGAACGAAGAGGACAAGGCGAAGCCGAAGTCGCAGAGCTATAAGATCTTCGTCGATATGCCGATCAGTTCCTCGTCATCCTGAGGTGCCCGCGCTACAGCAGGCGCAGCCTGCGTACACTTGGCTGCGATGCGCGGGCCTCGAAGGATGTATCGGCGTCGTCCTTCGAGGCTCGCTAACGCTCGCACCTCAGGATGACGCCGATTTCAAGAATCATACCGGCTTGTAATTGCGGTCGACCGGCACGTCGATCAGCAACGGCGCGTCGCTTTGCAAGCCCTTCGCGATGAGATCGGTGGCGTCGTGCACGCTGGTCGCGCGCTCCGCCGCCACGCCAAGCGAGCGCGCGAGATTAACATAATCGATCGCCGGATCGGTCAGCTCCATGCCGACAAAGCGGTCGACCTGGGCGGCGAACCCGCGTTGCGCGACCAGGCGCTGCTTGAGAATGCGATACGAGCTGTTGTTGAGGATGACGAACACCGCCGCTATGCGCTCATGCGCCGCGGTCCACAGCGCCTGGCAGGTATACATGGCGCTGCCGTCGCCAACGAGCGCCAGTACCGGGCGGCTCGGCAAAGCGAGCTTGACGCCGAGCGCCGCCGGCAAGCCCCAGCCGATGCCGCCGCCGCGCAAACCGTAAAAGCTCTGCGGGTCGTCGCTGCGGATGAGCGAGCGGATACCGGCGCCCGACGAAATGGTCTCGTCGATGACGACGGCGTCTTTCGGCAGCATCTCGCCGATCGCATTGAGGAGGGACAGCGGCTGCACCGGCGTTTGCCCCGCCATATCGCGCGCCCGCGCTTTAAGCGCATCGCGCTCCGCGAGCGTCGCGGCTTTGGCCGCGTCGAGCCGCTCGCGCGCGGCGCCGCGTGCGCCGCTCGACATCGCTTTGCGCACCGCCTCGGTGATGTCGGGCAGCGTGGTTTTCGGATCGCCGAGCATCGCGACCTGCGGCGGATAATTTTTGCCGAGCTCCCACGGATCGGTGTCGAGGTGAATGAGCGTCAGCCCGGCCGGCATCGGCTCGATATCGGACGGCAGCGACAGCGTGAACAGATCGCCGCCGACCGAGAACAGCACGTCATATTGTTCGAGAATTTTGCGGATCGGTCCCTGCATGCGCGTCATCGCGCCGCGAAACAAGGGATGCGACGCGGGAAACGATGCGGTCGAAGGCACAAGCTCGCTATAGACCGGCGCGCCGATCAATTCGGCGAGTTCGATCAATTCGGCGTGCGCTTTCGAGCGTGCGACCGCATCGCCGGCGACGATCAGCGGCCGCTTGGCTTCGGCGAGGATCGTTGCGGCTTGTTTGACCGCCGCCGGATCGCCGCGCAGCTGCGCCGCGATGCGGGTCGGCGCCAACAGATCGATCTCGCCTTCGGCTTTGAGAATGTCGCCCGGCAAGGACAGGAATACCGGGCCGGACGGCGGCGCCAGCGCGGTCTTCGCCGCGCGGTGAAGAAGCCGCGGCAAGTCGGCGAGACGATGCACTTCGGCCGACCACTTCACCAGCGGCCGCGCGATCGGCGGCAGATCGGCCCACAGAATGGGCTCGGTGGTGTTGAAGTCCTGATCGTGCTGCCCGGCGGTGACCAGGATCGGGCTGCCCGCCTTCTGCGCGTCGTAGAGCATGCCCATCGCATTGCCGAGGCCGGGGGTGACGTGAAGGTTGACCACCGCGAGCTTGCCGGAGGCCTGGGCATAACCGTCGGCCATGCCGATCACGCTCGCTTCCTGCAGCGCGAGCACGTAGCGCAGCTCGTTCTCGACCGCGAGCGCGTCCATCAGCGGCAATTCCGTGGTGCCCGGATTGCCGAACAGAATCTCGACGCCCTCCTGCTTGAGCAGTTCAAGGAAGACGCGTTTTCCACTCATTGCGGGCAAGACTGTTTCCTCCAGCGCGTCATTCCGTGGAGCGCCCGAACCGCGATCCCGAAATCCATGAGCGCGATACTCGCAGATTTGCGTTGCGGTTAGCTATGCCGGATTTGCTTGGCCGGGTTATTTGTTGGCCAGTCATTGTTGGCTAGGTCGTCGCTGGACCCGATCTGCGCTCCGAGCGCCTGGTCAGGCGGCTTAGGTCTCGGGATCAAGCGTAAACAGCTCTTGGGGGTGTGCGACCCCGCGGAGCGCGTATCGTCCGATTGAAATGAGGCGGTGCCTAACGCCCTCGACATGGGCAAACGCGGACGACATCAGAACGGGCTGATCGACCGAACGGCACATCGCGGCGATGCGGCTTGCCTCATTCACCGCCGGGCCGATCACGGTAAAGTCGAGCCGCTCGCGGCCGCCGACATTGCCGTAGAAAACCTCCCCAACGTGCAAACCGAGATACATATCGGTGATAGGTTTGCCGTTCGTGGTCCGGCGGTTATTCAAAGCAACGATACCTTCGCGCGCCGCGATCGCTGCGGCCAGTGCCGCGGTGCATGCATGCATTCGGTCTTCGGCGGTGAAAATGGCAAGTGTGCCGTCGCCGATCAACTTGAGCACATCGCCGCCATGCCCGTGTATCGCCGAGACGATGACATCCGAGTAGTCGTTCAGTAACGGGATTACCTGCTCCGGTGCAGTATCGGTGATCCGCGTGAAGCCGCGCAAATCACTGAACCAAACGACGGCTTCGATTCTATCCGAAACGCCGCGCAGAATCCGTCCACTGAGCACGCGCTGGCCGGCGTCGCGGCCAAGATAAGTTTCCATCAGCGTTGCGGTCATGCGCGCGAGCGATACCGATTTTACGGCGAGCGCGAGGTACGGCACCAGGCGCTTGAGCGCTGCAATCTCATCCTCGCTGAACCCCGCGGGCGCCCTCGTCGCCCACGACGAGTAAACACCATCCATCTCGCCGATAACGCCGTCGGCGGCGAACCGGTTAATGATCGCGACGTAGTCGGTCGCGCCCTCTGCGTACAAATCCGACAGCCACGCAAACTCATTTTTGGTGGTGGCGTTCACACGGCGGCGCAAGAGCGAGTCGCCGGTTTCCAGCATTCGGTAGAATGGGCTGTTCCGCCAACGCGCAGCCGCCTGGACATCCTTTGGATCGAAGCCCGTCGCGGCGAGCCCGTCTGGGCTGGTGCGGCCATATTCTTGGAGAGGGGGTTGAGCGGAGTCAGGCCCCCACCGGAATAGTCGACCCTCGTGGACAGGATGAAGGGTGTCGATAAGGACAACGGTACGAAATAACGGGAGTCCAGCCGCGACGCAGCGGTCGCAGAAGCCGGACACCATCTCAATTTCAGAAGTGCCGGCCAGGCCGGCTTGCGTCAGCCATGCTGACAATTCGGCGAAGAAGGCCTCGTTCATACGGCCACTATCGCACCGAACGGACTTACGGTCATTTCCACGATATGGTCGCCAGTCGGCGAGACGCGGGATATTCGCGGGGTCATTTACCGACTTCCCTCTGGTTGATTTCACCGGCTACGATTGCGCAGCTCTACGCAGCGAACCATAAACACGAGAGGAAGAAATGGAGACGAGAGGAAGAGGATGAAAACGCCTTTTAGGCTGCTGGTCGGTACTCTTCTCGTGCTCGCGCCCACCATCGCGCGGCCCGCCTTCGCGGACGATTATCCAAGCAAACCGATCAAGGTCATTTCCGATTCCGCACCTGGCAGCGCCATCGACGTGGCGTTCCGCATGGCGATGGATCGGCTTGGCACTGTGCTGGGACAGCAGATCGTGCCGATCGATCAACCTGGCGCCGGTGGAGCGATCGCGGCCCACGCCGCGTCTCAATCGATCCCCGATGGATACACTTTGTTTGCACCGGCGCTTTCGCTGTTCATCTCGCTTCCCGGCAAAGCCGAGAACCTGCCGCTCATATTGCCGCGCGATTTCCTTCCGGTTGGTTCGTTGACGGAACTGCCGATGTTTATCTGTGCAAGCGCGCAATCCGGCATCAAAACACTGCCGGACTTACTTGCGCGCGCCAAGCAGCGGCCCGGCGAAATCTCTTTTGCAGCAACCGGAATAGGGCGGCTGACGCATCTGACCGGACTGCTTCTCGCAAGCAAGGCCGACATCAAATTAGAGGCTGTACCTTATGCCGGCGGTCCCGCGGCCGCCCTTACGGACGTTATCGGCGGCCGCGTGCCGCTGATCATCGAAGGTTATTCTGGCCTCGCTGGCGCAATACAGGCGCACACGATTACCGCGTTGGCCGTCGGATCGATGCACCGCCTGCCTGATTTTCCCGATTTGCCGACCGTAGCCGAGACCTTACCGGGCTTTGCCGCGGGAG
>JBAQBC010000198.1:0-6263 GCA_049286035.1 Xanthobacteraceae bacterium | reverse complement strand
CGGCTCGGCGGCCGCCGTTGCCGCGGGCGCCGTCAGCGCCGCGCTCGGCACGCAGGTCATTGGCTCCGTGCTTCGGCCGGCGAGCTTCTGCGGCTGCGTCGGTTTCAAGCCCAGCGTCAACGCCATCAATCGCGAAGGCAGCCACGACTATCAAAGCCAAAGTTGCACCGGAATCCTGGCCGCATCGCTGCAGGATGCCTGGCAAGTCGCGCGCGAAATCGTTGCACGGGTCGGCGGCGATGCCGGCACCCCTGGGCTGCAAGGCCCGGACACCATGCCGCCCGGTGAAAAGCCGCGCCGGCTTGCCGTGCTCGAGACCGCCGGCTGGGACGCCGCTTCGGTCGGCGCCAAGCAACGGCTCGGCGAATATGTCATGCGCCTGAAATCCGCCGGCATCGAAATTCGCACGCGGCACAACGACGACAAAGTCGCCGCGCTGGAAACCGACTTGGTCAACGCGATGGAGCTGTCGCATCGCTGCAACGGCTGGGAGATGCGCTGGTTTATCCGCACCATGCGCGAGCGCGATGCTGGAGCGTTAAGCCGCAACATCCTGGAGCGAGCGCAGCGCTACGAGGACATGACGCTCACCGATCATCGCGCCGATCTCAAGGAGCGCGCCCGGGTGCGCGCCGTGCATGCCGAGCTTGCCGCCAACTGCGACGCCTGCATTACGCTCTCGGCGCCAAACCATGCCCCCGAGGGTCTCGGCTCGACCGGCAATCCGGAATTCAACGTGCCGGCCTCGCTGCTCGGCGTTCCGGCCGTGTCGCTGCCCGTCTTCGCGCTGAACGATTTGCCGCTTGGCCTTCAGGTGATCGGCTATTTCGATCGCGATGCCGATCTCTTTACCGCCGCGGCCTGGCTGATGTCCTCGCTGACGCAGCCGCGCTAAAGCGAAATGATTTTAAGTTGAATCACCATTTCGCTTCAGCCTTTTGTTTGAGCATGATCTTTTCGGACCTGGCTTCGCCCGCCGAAGCGTTACACAAGAATACAAGCCGCTAGCATGGCTTCGCGCAGGTGGGAAACCGGTATCCACTTTTCCGGATCATGCTATAGAAATTCCAATGGGCGGATCGGACGAAATTGCGCGTATGCTCGAACGCTATCGCGGCGAAGGCCGGCGCGAGCGCGGCTATCCCGATCTGCACGACCATGTGCTGGCGCTGCACCGCGCCAGGTTGTTGATCGTCGTCGAGGAGCCGATCAACAAAGATACCGAAATGCATCCCCTGGTGCGCTGGCAATATCGTGGCGGTATCGCCGAAGACGACCGGCGGGCATTCTTGTTCACGCAAGCCACCGACAGCAAAGGCGCCCGCTACGATACCGCCGTTTTGGTCGCGGGGCTCGCCGCCAATCCGGAAGTCTACCGCATCGGCTTTGGCCGGCCGCTTGACGCGATCGGCGCCGCCTGGGTGCAGGCGCTGGCCGCCCCAATCGAGCCGCGCGTCGTTACCGATGCGCCCTGCCAGGACATCTGCGTGCTCGGCGACGCGCTCGATGCCGGCGGCGCCGCGCTCGACGGCTTGCCGGTGCCGATTTCCACCCCCGGTTTCGACAATGCGCCTTACCTTTCCGCCGGCCATTACATTACCAAAGATCCGGAAACCGGCCGCCAGAATGTCGGCAACTATCGGGGCCAGCTCAAATCGCCGCGGCGGCTCGGGATGAATCCTTCGGTCGAATTGCGCGCCGGCATCTACGCGCATTGGCTCAAATACAAGGCGCGCGGCGAGCCAATGCCATGTGCGGTCGTGGTCGGCGCTCCGCCGCTTGTGTCCTATGCCGCGGTCCAGAAATTGCCGGAAGATCTCGATGAGCTCGCGGTCGCCGGCGGGCTCGCCGGCGCGCCGATCAATGTGGTGCGCGGCAAGACAGTCGATCTCTTGGTCCCGGCCGAAGCCGAGATCGTCATTGAGGGACTGATCGATACCGAATTCCTCGAGCCGGAGGCGCCGTTCGGTGAGTCGCACGGCTACGTCAATCTGCAGGAATACAATGCCTTCATGAACGTCACCGCGATCACGCGGCGGCGGAATGCGATACTGACGTCATTCATCAGCCAAGTGACGCCAAGCGAATCGAGCGTGATCCGGCGCGTCGCCATCGAGCCGCTTTATCTGCATCATCTGCGCGCCGTGCTCGGCATCAATTCAGTCAAGCGCGTGGCCATGCACGAGCCGCTCACCAGCCTCTACGCCGTGATCGGGATTCAATTCTCCCGCGGCGCGCCGGAAACCGAGATCTGGCGCGCGCTCAACGGCGCCTCGACACTGCATCGCTTCGCCGGCAAATGGATCATTGCCGTCGATGAGGACGTCGATCCGCAGAACGCGGATGCGCTGTTCTGGGCGATGTCGTACCGCTGCCAGCCGCAGCACGATCTCCTGGTCGTGCCGCACAAACATCCGGGCCACGGCCCGCGCGGGCCGCGCGACGGCGGCGAAACCGCCGCCGTGCTCATCAACGCGACGCTCAAAGGCACCTACGCGCCGGTCGCGTTACCCAAGCGCGAATTCATGGAACGGGCGAAAGCGATCTGGGAGCGGCTCGGCCTGCCGCCGCTCAAGCCGCAAAGCCCGTGGCATGGCTACGATCTCGGCTATTGGCCGGATGAACTCGAACGCCAGGCGCGCATGGCGGCGGCTAGCGATTATTTCGCGCTCGGCCGCGAGACCGGCAATCAGCGCCGCAGCGATGTGGCTATGAACACGCCGGTAGAGCGCGACGACAAGGATTAGCGGGCGCGCTTCAGTTCCGCTCGTCGACGATATGCGCGCGCAACACGCCGATCCGGGTGATCTCGACTTCGAGCGTGTCGCCGGCCTTCATCCAGAGCGGCGGCTTGCGGCTGTGGCCGACACCCTCAGGCGTGCCGGTGGAGATGACGTCGCCCGGAGAGAGCGCGGTGAAATCCGAGCAGAACGCGATGATCTGCGGGATCGAATAAATCAAAAGATCGGTCGGCGAGCGCTGGACCTCTTTGCCGTTGAGCCGTGTCGTCAAGGTGAGGCGACCGGGGTCGGGAATTTCGTCGGTCGTAACCAGCCAAGGCCCGAGCGGGCCGGTACCTGGGAAATTCTTGCCCGAGGTCACCGAGAATTTCTGATAATCGCGAACGCTACCATCGACAAAGCACGTGTAGCCGGTAACATGCTCAAGCGCGCGCTCGGCCGCGATGTGGCGACCGCCCTTACCGATCACCAGCGCAAGCTCGCCCTCGAAGTCGAAATTGTCCGAGACCTTGGGGCGGATGAGCTCGCCGCCATGCCCGACCAGCGTGTCGGCAAAGCGAATGAACATGCTCGGCTGTTTTGGTAATTCGCGCGCCATCTCGGCTGCATGCGAGCGATAATTGATGCCGGCGCAGAGAATCTTGTGTGGCTGAGGGATGACCGGCAGAAATTTTATTTCATCAAGCTTGCGATCGGGCGCGCTGCGTTGCGCGATGCCGCGCATATTATCCAACACTCCCGCGGCCAGCGCCGCGCGAAGATTTGGCTGGGCGACTTTGTCGTTGAGCGTGACCACGCCGTCATCGCGCAGCGCTCCGAACCAGTCTTTGCCGTCGGTGGCAAAACTCAAAAGTTTCATGCGCTACTCCTTTTCCTGTCGCGGACTTTGCGGCAAATAATCCTTCGCATGACGCAATGCATTTGTGTCAGAGTAAGCATGCTGAGCAGGCACCCTAAAGCGGCTCTCTGACCGCTGCGGGAAGCACGAAACCAGGGGCGGAAGAAATGGACATCAAGGTGGATAAAAAGGCAATCGCCGAGGCTACGGCGAAACTCAAGAACTGGGGTCGGTGGGGAAAAGACGACCAGATCGGCACGCTCAATCACGTGACCCCGCAAGACATCGTCAAGGCGGCGAGCCTGATCCGCACCGGCAAGGTGTTCGCGCTCGGCATCCCCCTCGACACCCACGGACCGCAGACCGGATTGTTCGGCGGGCGCTTCAATCCAATCCATCAGATGCTCGCGACCGGCACCGATGCCATCGCCGCGCGGCAGGATTGGAACAAGATTCGCTATGCCGACGATACGCTGATGCTGTGCGTCCAGGGCGCAACGCATTGGGATGCGCTTGGGCATATCTTCTATGAGGACAAGGCTTATAACGGTTACGACGCCAAGTTGATCGACTCCAAGGGACTGAATGTTCTTGGCATCGAGCATTCCAAAAATAAAATGGTCGGGCGCGGCGTGCTACTCGACATCGCACGCTACCGCGGCGTCAAATGGATGGCCGATGGCGAGAGCATTTCCAATGACGAGCTCGACAAATGCGCCAAGGATCAGAATGTCTCGATCGGCCGCGGCGATTTCGTCATCGTCCGCACGGGCCAGATGGAGCACTGTCTCGCCGAAAAGAACTGGGGCGGCTATGCCGGCGGCGATGCGCCCGGCGTGAAGTTTGAAAATTGCTATTGGTGCCAGGACAAGGAAATTGCCGCGATCTGCACCGATACCTGGGGTGTCGAGGTCCGTCCCAACGAAACCAAAGAGGCGAACCAGCCGTGGCACTGGGTGGTGATACCGGCAATGGGTCTTTGCATGGGCGAAATATTCTATCTCAAGGAGCTCGCCGACGATTGCGCCGACGACTGTGTCTATGAATTTTTCTTCTGTGGCCCGCCGCTCATCATTACTGGCGGGACCGGCTCGCCGATTAATCCGCAGGCGATTAAGTGAAAAAAATTCCTCTCCCTGAAAGGGGAGGGCGGCGAGCGAGGAAAGAAAAAACCGGAGAAGTGTAATGGCTCGGCACCTCAAGCGTGGAATGGACGCAACCGCGATCAAGGCGGCTGACGCCAAGGTTCGCGAAACGGTTGAGCAAATCCTCGCCGATATCGATGCGCGCAAGGACGCGGCGGTGCGCGACCTGTCGCGTCAATTCGACAACTGGTCGCCGCCGTCGTTCAAGCTCGCACCGGACGAAATCGAACTGGCGATCGGCCAAGTGCGCAAGCGCGATCTCGACGACATTAAATTCGCTCAGGCCCAGGTGCGTAATTTCGCGCAGAAGCAGAAAGAGACGCTGCACGATCTCGAAGTGGAGACACTGCCCGGAGTGGTGCTCGGCCACCGGCACATTCCGGTCAATTCGATCGGCTGCTATGTGCCCGGCGGGCGCTATCCGATGGTGGCTTCGGCGCATATGTCGATCGTCACCGCGCGCGTTGCCGGGGTGAGGCACATCGTCGCCTGCGCGCCGCCGTTCAAGGGCGGTCCGCACCCGGCGATTGTCGCTGCGATGCATTTTGGCGGCGCCGACGAGATTTTCGTGCTCGGCGGCGTGCAGGCCGTCGCCGCCATGGCGCTCGGCACCGAGACCATTCGTGGCGTCGACATGATCGTCGGGCCGGGCAATGCCTATGTCGCCGAAGCCAAGCGGCAACTGTTCGGCCGCGTCGGGATCGATCTGCTTGCCGGGCCGACCGAGACATTGATCATCGCCGACGAGACCGTCGATGGCGAAATCTGCGCGACCGATCTGCTGGGCCAGGCCGAGCATGGACCGACCTCGCCGGCGGTGCTGATCACCAATTCGGAAAAACTTGCGCGCGAAACCATGAAAGAAATCGAGCGGCTCCTTGCGATCCTGCCGACCGCCGAAACCGCCGGCAAAGCCTGGGCCGATTACGGCGAGGTCATCGTTTGCGAGGACGAAACGGAGATGGTGCGCGAGGCCGATCGTATAGCGTCAGAGCACGTTCAGGTGATGACGCGCGATCCCGATTACTTCCTCAACAACATGAAAAACTACGGCTCACTGTTCCTCGGTCCGCGCACTAACGTCGCTTACGGAGATAAGGTGATCGGCACCAATCATACGCTGCCGACCAAGAAAGCGGCGCGCTATACCGGCGGGCTGTGGGTCGGAAAATTTTTGAAGACCTGCACTTATCAAAAAGTGCTGACCGACGAAGCGAGTGCGATGATCGGCGAATATTGCTCGCGGCTTTGCATGCTGGAGGGCTTCGTCGCCCATGCCGAGCAGGCCAATGTCCGCGTGCGCCGTTACGGCGGCCGCAACGTTCCTTACGCGCAGGCGGCGGAGTGAACATGGTGCGGACTCGAAGTACAGGGATGCTCCCTCGCCCCTTGTGGGGGAGGGTTGGGGAGGGGGGTTCAGTTAGATCTCACGCAGCACCCCCCTCCCGGCGCCTTCGGCGCCGGCCTCCCCCACAAGGGGGCAGGCAACAATGAGCAAACCAAGCGGCATCGTGACTTCAATCGATCTCGCCAAAACTC
>JBAQBC010000197.1:0-3127 GCA_049286035.1 Xanthobacteraceae bacterium | reverse complement strand
TCACGGCACACCAACAGCACGATCAGTTCGATCAGGCGCTTGTCGAGCTTGGGGCTGACGCGAAAACAATTGGCCAACCCATTGGCAGGTTCAGCGATGTCAGGGCGGTGAATCCAGACTGAAAACGGACCGCTGAGCTTGCCGCGCGGCCGCGTGCGCATGATGTCGTCATAGAGCGCTTGCTGCCGTGCCGTAAGTTTTTCTCGTTCCACTTGTTCGATGCGCGCCATTCGCGTTCTCCGCTCGGGCTGATCCGATGAAAACGCGGCGCCGTAAAGCGCCGCGTCGGTGTGAGCATCGTCGGTTCAGCCCAGGACTTTATATTTTTTGAACCAGCCGACCATCCGATTCCACCCGTCCTCGGCCGCCTCTTTGCGATAGCTCGCGCGATAATCGGCGACGAAGCCGTGCGGCGCGCCGGGATAGATGTGGAATTCGGCGGTCTTGCCGTTGGCCTTGAGCGCGGCCTCCATCTGATGGACCTGATCGACCGAGATGCCGGTATCCGCTTCGCCGTATAGCCCGAGCACCGGTTCCTTGATCTCCGGAGCAAGTTCTATCGAGCTTTTCGGCGCCGCATCGCTCTTGTCGGCGAGCGGGCCATAGAACGCGACGCCGGCTTTGAGAGTGGGGTTATGCGCTGAGTAATGCCAGACGTTACGGCCACCGCGGCAGAACCCCATGATGCCGAGCCGATTGGCGTCGCCGCCTTGAGATTTCGCCCAGGCAATAGTGGCGTCTAGATCGGCGAACAGTTCGGTATCGCTCTTGCCGTTGACCTTCGGCATCAGCTCCTGTGTATCGGTAACTTTGGTCATATCGCCGAGCCGGAAATAATAATCGGGCGCGACCGCAAAAGCGCCGAGATGACCGAGCCGCCGTGTCACGTCTTTGATAAATTCGTGGACGCCAAAAATTTCCATGCAGACAAGAATGATCGGCGGGTGTTGCGCGCCGGCGGGCCGCGCGTAATAGACCGGCATGTCGCCGCCGGTCACTGCGACCTTGGCGTCGCCGGCTTCGAGCCCCTTGGTGTCGGTGTGGATGACGTCAGCGCGGACCGGGCCTGCGGCAAGCGTGTAGCCGGCGGCCGCCGCCGCGGAACTCGACATGAACCCGCGCCGCGACAGCGGCGGCATGACCTTGGCTAGTCCGACGATATCCGACGGCAAGCGATGCTGATTCATAAGATGATCCTCCCGAAATAACCGTCTGTTCGGCAACGGCATAAAGAGCGGCGACCCTAATATGCCCTGCCGACCGCGCCTAGCCGCCACCGGATGAGCTTTGCGCCCATGTCAAAGAACCGATTGCATTACGCGCGGCAAACGCATATCAGGAATTCAAACGACGGTTTGAAAAGTGGCAACGGTAAGGCGAATGACGCGACCATCCGAGGTGACGCGCGAACGCATCATGAGGGCGGCGGAGCGGCTGTTCGCCGAGGCCGGCTACGATGGCACCAGCATCCGCGCCATTGTCGCCAAGGCCAAGGTGAACCAGGCGGCGATCAACTACCATTTCGATGGCAAGGATGGGCTCTACCGAGAAGTGCTCCGCGTGGCTTTCCGCACTTTGACCGAACACCAGCTCGCGCATGCCGAAGAGCTAAAATCGATGTCGCGCGAAGAAGCGCTGTCGCAATTCATACGCCGGCAGCTGCAGCCTTTGCTGGGCCGCGATGAGTACAGCCGGCACATGCGCATCTTCAATTGGGAAACCGTGCAGCCGACGACGGTATTCCGCAACCTCGTGGCCGAAGAAGCCGCTCCGTTCCTGGGCCTTGCCGGTGATCTGGTGCGCCGCTTTATGCCGGACGCCGATCAACGCACGGTCACGGTCGCGGCAGTCTGGCTCCTAGGCCAGTGCAGCGTATTCGTGCGCAATCGCGAGCAGTTGGCGGGGCCGCCGGTCAGCCTTGTGCTCGACGAAGAGGCCGTGGAATGGCTCTCGGCCACAATCAGCCATTGGGTCGTCTCGGGATTGCGACCGTTGCGCACGAATTGATCCGCGGCGGCAAACCGTGAAATGCCGCAAAAATTCCTTTTTCCGGGCCTTGCGTCGCCCAGAACAAGTGTTTGAAATTCAACCGGTCGTTTGAAAAAGGTCGACGTTTTTTCATCGGCGAGGGGAGCTGGCGATGCAGATCGATGGCAATTGGCGAGACCCGCCGGCGCGCAATTGTACGGCGCATACCGAATTTCCATTCCTGGCGAGGTTTGTCGGCAAGTTCGTGCTCGACATCTTGCCCGCGGCGCTCGCAAGCGTGATCGGCGGATTCCTGTTCACCCAATATCAATTGGGCCGCGCCGCGCCGCCGCCGGCCGAACAGATGAGCCCCGCCCCGGCGGAAGTCTTGGCGCTGGTTCGCGATGAACACGAGGCGATCATCGGCTACCTCAAGTCGCAGATGGCGGCCGAAAAGAGCCGGCTCGTGGCACAGGATGCGGAAACAGCGCGTGCAGTGGCCGATGCCAAGGCCGCGCAAGAAAATGAGGCGCGCGACAAAGCGCTCGCGGAACAAAACGCGGCAGAGATCAAGCTCGCAGCGGCGGCACCGGCGCACCAGCTTACGGCGGTGACGTCAGCAAAAGCCGCGCTGCCGCGCCCCAAGCCCGCCGCCGCGCCGAACTCGGCTGCCGCCACACAGGTCGCGATGGTCCAGAGCGAACAGAATCCGCAGCAGAATGCTGCGCCGGCCGATCGGCTCGCCCGCGATCCCGATTCGCTGCTGGCCAAGACGCTTGATCTGAAGGATCACGTTGTCGCCGCGACCAAGCAGGCGGTCGCCGCCCTCGGCGACATGTTCGCCTCGGTCGGCGAGCGCATCGGCGGTTCAGCGCCGAGCGCGCGGCCGTTCAGTTCGGATTCTTGATGACGGGAAGACCAGTGGCCCGAGACGGCCCAGATCGGGCCAAAATGGTGCCGTTTGGTAACAATTCCCAGTTTTATGCTTGCATTGCGCTATTCCTGTGGGGCCCCGGCTTGCCCATTACGGCCGGCCCCGTTAAGCCAACCAGAATCGGACGTGGAACCAGAGCCTTGGCCCAATTGTTTTGTGCAAAGCAGCACAGACGGCTGGGTTGGGGCCCGCCAGCAAAGATGATTCCGATAGCGGTTACGGCTG
>JBAQBC010000196.1:0-58912 GCA_049286035.1 Xanthobacteraceae bacterium | reverse complement strand
GTTCACGGCGGATCCGCGGACGCTGCCGACCCCCACCGCGATGGAAATCGGCGGCGCCGCCGCGACCGAAGTCGTGCGCGCGCATTTGCAAAATCATGGCGAGCCACCGCGCGCCGTGGTGATCGATTTATGGGGCAGCGCCGCGCTGCGCACCGGCGGCGAAGAAATCGCGCAAGGGTTTGCGCTCCTTGGCTGCCGCCCGGTCTGGGAGCACGCGACCGGACGCGTGACCGGCGTGGAAGTGCTGCCGGGCGCAGCGATTGGACGTGCTCGGGTCGATGTCACTTGGCGGATATCCGGATTGTTCCGCGATTTATTCCCGGCGCAGATCGCGCTGATCGACGCGGCGGTGCAGGCAGTCGCCGCGCGCGATGAAGACGATGACGATAATCCGCTCGCCGCGGCGCGGCGCGCCGTCAATGACAAGGGCGAGGTCCGCCTCGACCGCATTTTCGGCAGCGCGCCCGGCGCTTACGGCGCCGGCATTGAAGATATGCTGGGCCGCGACATTGGCGGCCGCGAAATCGCCGCCGCTTATCTCGGCGCAGCGTCGCATGTCTATCGCGGTGCCGAGGGTGAAGCCGGCGCGGCGCCTGGCGCCTTCGCTGCACGCGTCGCCGGCGCCGATATGCTCATTCATGTCAGCGACGATCCCGCGCGCGATTTTCTCGAAGGCGCCGAAGACGTCGCTTTCGTCGGCGGCTTTGCCGCCGCCGCCAAAATGCTCGGGCGCGCCGCCGATCTTGTCATGCTCGACATGACCGATCCGCAACGGCCGCGGGCGCGGCCGCTGTCGGCCGCGCTATCGCGTATCGTCCGCGCTCGCGCCGTCAATCCCCGCTTCATCGCCGGGCAGATCCGCCACGGGCCGCGCGGCGCCGCCGAGCTCGCCGAGACAGTCGATCGGCTGGTGAATTTCGCCGAAACCACCGACGCGGTGGCCGGCGAACTGTTCGACCTTCTGCACGCCGCCTATGTCGAGGATCCGGCTGTGCGCGATTTTCTGGTGCGCGAAAATCCTGCGGCTGCGGGAAGCATCGCGCAGCGCCTCGAGATGGCGCTGCAGCGCGGCTTTTGGCATCCGCGCCGCAACGACGTCGGCGCTTCCTTGGCGGCGCTGCGTGCCGAGGCCGCCGCCGGAGCAATGACATGAGCGCGCCGGTGCTCAGCCCTTCTGCGGTTCCGTCGCGGCGCGGCGTTTGTCCCGGGCTGTCGCGGCCGTTGCCGACGGGCGATGGCCTGCTGGTGCGGATCCTGCCGATCGGCACGATTGCGCTCGACGCCTTCGCCGGGCTGTGCGCAGCAGCGCGCGACCATGGCAATGGCATTATCGAAATCACCGCGCGCGGCAGTATTCAGGTGCGTGGCTTAAGCGCGCATTCGGCGCCTCGGTTTGCCGACGCCATTGCCGCGCTCGGCATCGCCGCCGAGGACGGCGTGCCAATTCTGTGCAATCCGCTCGCCGGGCTTGATGCTGCGGAGATTTTTGACGCCATCGCAATCGCCGCTGCTTTGCGCCGCGCCGTGACGCAGCAATCGCTCGCCGGCCGCTTTGATCCAAAGGTCTCCGTCGTGATCGACGATGGCGCTCCGCTCAATCTTGCGCGTGTCGCCGCCGATATTCGCGTGCGCGCACAATTACACAGTGGTCAGCCGATGTTGCGGCTGGCCATCGGCGGCGACGATAGAAATGCGTTCGACCTAGGTCTCATCGCACCGGATGATGGCGTCGAGGCTGTCTCGCGTCTGCTGCTTGTTCTGGCTGAGCGGGGCGCGCGCGCACGCGACATCATCGCCGCCGAGGGCCCGGCCTGTTTTGACGACGCGTTTGCGCACCGCGGATCTGTGGCGCCACGCGATCGCGAGGGTGCAAAGAGAATCGAAGCCGACTCCGCGCCACGCCAATGCGGCGACGCGATCGGCTTGCATGCACTGCGCGATGGGTCCTTGGCTTGCGGCATCGGACTGGCCTTTGGCCACGCCGAGGCGAGCACGCTGGAAAAGCTTGCCAATACCGCGGCGGCGGCCGGCGCGCGCGGGCTGCGCACCGCGCCGAACCGCAGCCTGCTTGCAATCGGGCTGACCAAGGAAGTCGCGTCTTATTTCTTAGCCGCCGCCGCGCAACTCGGCTTTGTCACCCGCGCCGGCGATCCGCGGCGGCATGTGATTGCCTGCGCCGGCGCGCCGCTATGCGCCTCGGCTTACATCGCCGCGCGAGCCATCGCGCCTGATGTTGCCGCTACTGCTGCACCGTATTTGAGCGATGGGTTGTGCATCCACGTATCCGGCTGCGCCAAAGGCTGCGCCCATCCCGGCACCACGCCGCTCACCGTGGTCGGTACGCCGGGGGATTGCGCGCTGGTCGCCAACGGCTCGGCGCGCAACGCGCCGTTCGCGGCGGCGCCGCTCCATGAATTGCCGAACGTCATCGCGGATCACTTGCGCGAGCGTTGCAAGATTGGTGAGAAAATCCGTCATGTCTGACGCCGCAGCCGGCCAAGCCACTTATTTGCGTGACGGCGCCGCGATCTATCGGCGATCGTTCGCCATCATTCGCGCCGAGGCCGATCTGTCGCGCTTTACGCCGGAACAGGCCGAGATCGCTGTGCGGATGATCCACGCTTGCGGGCAAGTCGCCATTGCCGAACATATTGTGTTTGGCGGCGACTTGGTTGCGGCGGCGCGTGCGGCGCTCGCCGCAGGCGCGCCGATCCTTTGCGATTCGGAAATGCTGGCGCATGGGATCACCCGCGCGCGGCTACCGGTCGGCAACGATGTGATTTGCACGCTCAACGATCCGCGCACGGCGGTGATTGCCGCAAAATTCAACACCACGCGCTCGGCCGCGGCGCTCGATCTGTGGCGCGACCGTCTTGGCGGCGCGGTCGTTGCCATCGGCAATGCTCCCACCGCGCTGTTCCGACTGGTCGAACTGTTGGATGCCGGCGCGCCGAAACCGGCGGCGATTCTCGGCATTCCGGTTGGCTTTGTCGGGGCCGCCGAATCCAAGGACGCGCTTGCCGCCAATCCGCGCGGCGTGCCGTTTCTCATCGTGCGCGGGCGCATCGGCGGCAGCGCGATGGCCGCCGCCGCCGTTAATGCTTTGGCGAGGCCCGGCCTATGAGCGCGACTGTGAGAGCGGGGAAGCTGATCGGCGTCGGCGTCGGACCGGGCGATCCGGAATTGATGACGGTGAAAGCAATGCGCACGCTGCGGGAGGCCGATGTGATCGCCTATTTCGCCAAAGCCGGGAATCCCAGTCATTCCCGCGCGACGATAGGGCCGTACCTTCGCGCCGGCATCGTTGAACTGCCGCTCGCCTATCCGGTGACGACAGAATTGCCGAAATGCAGCGCCGGCTATCGCGATGCACTGGAGAGTTTCTTTGCGCGCGCGGCTGCGAACATCGCCGGGCATCTCGAGACAGGGCGCGTCGTCGCCGTCATTTGTGAAGGCGATCCCATGTTTTACGGCTCCTATATGCATCTGCACGTCCGCCTGGCGCCGCGTTTTGCCACGGAGGTTATCGCCGGAGTGACAGGCATGTCGGGCTGCTGGTCGGCGGCTGCGATGCCGATTGCCCAGGGCGACGACGTCTTCACCGTGCTGCCGGCGACCCTGCCCGAGAGCGAGCTGGTGCGGCGCCTTGCGGAAGCTGATGCCGCGGTGGTGATGAAAGTCGGCCAGCATCTGCCGAAACTGCGGCGCGCGCTTGAGCGCAGTGGACGCTTGCCGCGCGCGCTCTATGTCGAGCGCGGCACGATGGCGGAAGAGAAAATGATCCCGCTTACCGCCAAGCCCGACGACGACGCGCCCTATTTCGCGGTGGTCCTGGTACCGGGCTGGGAGCAGCGTCCGGGAGCAAAGCAAGGAAACGAGCCAGGAGGCGAGTCAGGGGTCGAGCCATTGGGCCAAGGACGGGGCGAGCGATGGGGCGAACGATGAGCGGGCGCCTCGCCGTTGTCGGCCTGGGACCGGGCGATGAGCGTTATCTCACTTCCGAGGCTGCCGCTGCACTAGCCGACGCGCAAGCGCTCTATGGCTATGGTCCCTATCTCGACCGCGTGCCGGCGCGCGCGGGTCAGAGCCGCCATCCTTCCGACAATCGCGAGGAGGCGGCGCGCGCTGGCGCGGCGCTGCGCCATGCTGCGCAAGGGGCGAACGTCGCCGTCGTATCCGGCGGCGATCCCGGCGTCTTCGCGATGGCGGCGGCAATCTGCGAACAAATCGGGATAGGTCCCGAAGCTTGGCGCGCGCTCGACGTCGTCTTCGTTCCGGGCATTACCGCAATGCTGGCCGTCGCGGCGCGCATCGGCGCGCCATTGGGTCACGATTTTTGCGCATTGTCGCTGTCCGACAATCTCAAGCCGTGGCCGCTGATCGAGCGGCGGCTCGATGCGGCGGCGCAAGGGGGCTTTGCGATCGCGCTCTACAACCCGGTGTCGCGCGCGCGGCCGTGGCAGTTCGCCAGCGCGGTGGAGCGGCTGCGCCGCCATCTGCCGCCGACGACGCCGGTCATCTTCGGTCGCGCCATCGGCCGGCCGGACGAGCATATCGCGGTGAGGGTACTGGAAACCGCCACGAACGAGCCGGCCGACAAGGCAACGCTGGTGGATATGGCAACACTGGTGATTGTCGGCACGCGCGAGACACGCGTCATCGAACGGCCCGGGCGATCTCCGCTCGTTTACACGCCGCGCGCCGTGGCCGAGGCGATCGCATGATCAAGCCACGCGATCACTTCGTCCACGGTTTCGACCGCAAGCCCATTGGACGGCACCGGTCGGCGCAGCATGATCACTTCGATGTCGAGCGCGCGCGCCGCCGCGATCTTGCCGTAGCTCGCGACCCCGCCGCTGTTCTTGGCGATCACCGCATCGATAGCGTGCGCGCTCATGAGGGCGCGGTCATCGGCTGCGCTGAACGGTCCGCGATCGGTGACATAGCTCACGCAAGGCAGCGGCAGCGGCGGTTCGACCGGGTCGACGCTGCGGATCAGATAAAAGTGTTGCGGCGCCGTGGTCAGGGCTGCAAGTTCGGTGCGGCCGAGCGTGACAAATACCCGGCGCGGCTGCTCACCGAGCCTGTGCACGGTATCAGCAACGTCGGCTGCTTCGATCCAGCGGTCGCCGGCAACCGCGCGCCATGGCGGGCGGCGAAATGCCATCAGCGGCACGCCCGCTTGGTGCGCGGCAACGCTGGCATTTGCCGAAATGATATTCGCATAGGGATGGGTCGCGTCGATGAGAGCGTCGATCCGTTCCTTGCCGAGATACTCGGCAAGACCGGCGGCGCCGCCGAAGCCGCCCGTTCGAACCGGCACCGGCTGAGGCGCCGGCGACTTGGTGCGGCCGGCCAGCGACACGACGATTTCCAGATCGGTGCGCTTGGCCAGGCGCTCGGCCAATTCTCGCGCTTCCGTCGTACCGCCAAGGATAAGGATGCGTGACATGCCTGTCGGCAACGAGCCGCTTATCGAGATGAGTTCAGCGCACAGTGCCGCATCGCCGCGCTGGCTGTCCATCGTGGGTATAGGCGAGGACGGCGTCGACGGTTTGAGCGCGGCGGCGCGGGAGCTGATTGGCGGGGCTGACATCGTGTTCGGCGGCCGGCGTCATCTTGCGCTTGCAGCGCCGCTTATTCGCGGGGCCGCACGCGCTTGGCCGAGCCCCTTTGACGGCGCCGCCGACGAAGTCAGCCGTCATCGCGGGCGGCAGGTCTGCGTGCTCGCCTCCGGCGATCCGTTTCATTACGGCGTCGGCGCGGTGCTGGCGCGCCACATCGACCCGCGGGAAATGATTGTGCTGCCGGCGCCGTCGGCCTTCAGCCTAGCGGCGGCGCAATTAGGCTGGTCGCTACCAGACACGGCGCTGCTGTCGCTCCATGGACGTTCGCTTGATCTCATTCGGCCGCACCTGCAGCCTGGAGTGCGCATTCTTGTTTTGACCTCGGGCGGCGATGGCCCGGCGGCGCTGGCGCAGCTTCTGGCGCAAAGCGGATTCGGCCCGTCGCGGCTGACGATTCTAGAAGCCCTCGGCGGACCGCGCGTGCGCGTCCGCAGCACTACCGCCGCTGCATTCGATCTCGGTCCGGTGGACCCGCTCAACACGGTCGCTATCAAAGTCGAGGCGGCGCCGGACGCCCGGATCTTGCCGCGCGCGGCCGGCATCCCCGATGAGCTGTTCGAACATGACGGACAAATCAGCAAGCGTGAAGTCCGCGCGGTCATGCTGTCCTCCTTGGCGCCCTGCCGCGGCGAATTGTTGTGGGACATAGGTTCGGGCTCGGGCTCGATTGCGGTTGAATGGATGCTGAGCGATCCAACGATGCGCGCCATCGCGATCGAGCGCCGCGGCGATCGCGCCGCGCGTATCGTGCGCAATGCTGCAGCCTGCGGCGTTCCGGGATTGCAGGTCATCGCCAGCGCCGCGCCTGGCGCACTGGCCGAACTGTCAGCGCCTGACGCGATCTTCATCGGCGGCGGCGCTAGCGAGCCCGGCGTGCTTGACGGCGCGGCGCGCGCGCTGCGGCCGGGCGGGCGGCTCGTTGTCAACGCCGTCACGCTTGAAACTGAGACCCTGTTGCTCGGCCGGCGTGCGGTGCTGGGCGGCGAATTGCTGCGACTCCAAGTTTCGCGGGCCGAACCGCTCGGCGAGAAAATCGGTTGGCGCGCGGCCATGCCGGTGACGCAATGGAAATGGATCAAGCCATGATCGTCGCCGGAATCGGCTGCAGGCGCGGCGCTGGAGCCGTCGACATCGAAGCCGCAATTCAAGCCGCGCTCGCTCGCGCCGGCATCGCCGCGGGCGCACTCCAAGCCATTGCCACCGCAAGCGCTAAAGCGGCCGAGCCGAACATCGCCGCAACGGCCGCAAAGCTTGGGCTGAGCGTCATGCCGATTGCCGACGCCGAACTCAAAGCGGCGGGCGCGCGCGTGACGACACGATCCGACCGCGTCCTCGCGCTCACCGGCGTGCCTTCGCTCGCTGAAGCCGCCGCGCTCGCGGCGGCGGGACCGTCGTCGCGACTGATCGCGCCCCGCCTCGTGGTCGGCGCAGCGACCTGCGCGTTGGCCAGCTCGGGTGCCCCAGAATGACCGTGCATTTCATCGGCGCCGGCCCCGGCGCGGCCGACCTCATCACGGTGCGCGGGCGTGAGCTGATCGCGCGTTGTCCGGTCTGCCTCTATGCCGGCTCGATCGTGCCACGCGAGCTGCTGCGCTTCTGCCCGAAGGATGCGCGCATTGTCGACACCGCGCCGCTCTCGCTTGACGAGATCGAAGCCGAGTTCGTCGCCGCCGATGCGGCGGGACAAGACGTGGCGCGGCTGCATTCCGGCGATTTGTCGATCTACTCGGCGCTGGCCGAGCAGCTGCGCCGGCTTGACCGGCGAAACATCCCCTACACGCTGACGCCGGGCGTGCCGGCTTTCGCTGCCGCCGCGGCGGCTTTGCAATGCGAGCTGACGGTTCCGGAACTGGCGCAGAGCGTCGTGCTCACGCGCGTTAGCGGCCGCGCCTCACGGATGCCGGAGCGCGAAACGCTTGCCGCCTTTGCCGCAACCGGCGCGACGCTCGTCATCCATCTCGCCGTTCATGCGCTCGACGCAATCGTTGCGGAGCTCACGCCGTTCTATGGCGCGGACTGTCCCGCCGCGGTCGTCGCCGACGCGAGTTCACCGGCGCAGCGCATCGTGTGGAGCACGCTCGCCGACATCGCCGCAGCCGTTGCCGAGGCGCGGATTGAGCGCACGGCGCTGATTCTGGTCGGCCGCGCGCTTGGCGCGCGCGATTTCCGCGACAGCGCGCTGTACGATCCCGGGTACCGCCGACGGTTTCGCGGAGGGGGCGGATGAGCCCAAGGACATCAGACCTTGAACGGAGCGCGGCCGACCAGATTCTGCTCGCGATCGAACAGCACGACCTCGATGGCGATATCGGTGCCTGCGACGATGTTTGTTGCGGTTTCCTGCGCCGCCCGTGCAACCTGATCGCCGAGCGCAATGCCGGCGGCTCGCGCGATCGCAAAGGCTTGCGCCGCCGTGTTCGCCGCCAGAACGCCGCGCACCACCTGTTCGCCGGCGCCGGCCGCTGTCGCGAATCTTGCCAGTGTCGCGAGATCGACCTCGCCGCGTTTGGAGTGCAGATCGGCGAGCCCCTGCGCCAGCTTGGCCATCTTGGCGACGCCGCCAGCGACGGTGACGCGCGGCACCGGATGCCGCCGCAGATATTTGAGCATGCCGCCGACGAAATCACCCATATCGATCAGCGCGATTTCCGGCAGGTCATAGAGCTTCTGCGCGGCAGCTTCCGAATTCGCGCCGGTCGACCCGACGATATGCGTGAGACCGGCGGCGCGGGCGACATCGATGCCGGAATGGATCGAGGCAATCCACGCCGAGCAGGAATACGGCACCACAATGCCAGTGGTGCCGAGAATCGACAGACCGCCGACGATGCCGAGCCGCGCATTGAGCGTTTTGGCCGCCAGCGCCTCGCCGCCCGGAATAGAAATCTCGACTTCGGCATCGGCGTCGCGTGCGCTGGCTCCCGCGATTTCCGCGATCGCATCGGCGATCATGCGCCGCGGTACCGGATTGATGGCAGGTTCGCCCGGCACAATGGGCAATCCAGCGCGTGTCACCGTGCCGACGCCTTCGCCGGCGCGAAAAATCACGCCACTCCCGGCGGCGCCGAGCCGCACCGTGGCGCAAATCAGCGCGCCGTGCGTCACGTCGGGATCGTCGCCCGCGTCCTTGATGACGCCCGCAGTTGCGACATTGCCGGTCATGCGCGTCATGGCGAGCGCGAAGCTTGGTCGCTCGCCACGCGGCAGCGTTACCGCAACTGGATCGGGAAAGTCCCCGGTCACAAGCGCGGCAAAGGCGGCCTTGGCCGCGGCGGCTGCGCAGGTGCCGGTGGTCCAGCCGCGGCGCAAGGCCCGTTGCTGTTTCTCCACTTTCGCCATGCCGCTTCCTTTAGTCCTCGGAGCGAAACCCGTCACTATCAGCGAAAACCAGCCAACGCCGTGAGTTCATCATGACCGCATGGGATGCTTTGGCAGCGCGCCGGACCGGAATTCCGGTCTTTGCGCCGGGACATGTCTGGCTCGCCGGCGCCGGACCGGGCGACCCGGGCCTGCTCACGCTCGATGCACTGGCCGGGCTCGCGCAAGCGGATGTCGTGGTGCACGATGCGCTGGTCGATCAGCGCGTCCTCGCCTTGGCCGGACCTCAGGCCCGGCTCGAATTTGCCGGCAAACGCGGCGGCAAGCCGTCGCCGCTGCAAGCCGATATCAGCGAGCGCCTCGTCGCGCTGGCGCGCGCGGGCCATCGCGTGCTGCGGCTCAAGGGCGGCGATCCATTCGTATTCGGTCGCGGCGGCGAAGAGGCGATGACGCTGGCGCGGGCCGGGGTGCCGTTTCGCATCATTCCGGGTGTGACCGCCGGCCTCGCCGCGCTGGCCGCCGCGGGCATTCCGGCAACGCTCCGCGGCGTCAATCGCGCCGTTATTTTTGCCGCCGGACACGGCGCCGACGAAGATTTCGATTGGGCGCCGCTGGCGCGGACCGGACAGCCGATCGTGCTGTACATGGTCATGCACAATCTTGAACGGATCACCGCGGCGATGCGCGAAGCGGGAATCGCCGCCACCATGCCGGCTGCGGTCATTGTCTCGGCATCCACGCCGAAACAACGTGTTGTCGTCTCGACCCTGGAAAAACTTGCCGGTGACGTGCGCGCACAGAAACTCGAGCCGCCGGCGATCGTGGTGATCGGTGAGGTCGTCAAGCTGCGCGACGCGCTTGCGGTCGCGGAACCGAACGCGTCGGTGGAATTGAAATGACCGGGCGCGGCCTGATCATCGCGGCGGCGCAGTCCGGCGCCGGCAAGACCACGATAACGCTCGCGCTTGTGGCGGCGCTTCGTCGCCGCGGCCTGAAAGTCAGAACGGCGAAAGCGGGCCCCGACTATATCGATCCGGCATTTCATGCCGCGGCGAGCGGCAGCGCGGCGGTCAATCTCGATTCCTGGGCCATGCCGCAAGCGCTGCTCGATATACTGGCGACACGCGCTGCGGACAGCGCGGACATTTTCGTCATCGAAGGCGTCATGGGCCTGTTCGACGGCGCGGCGGCGGCCGCCGGCCAGCGCGGCACGACCGCCGATCTCGCCGCGCATTTTGATATGCCGGTGGTGCTGGTGCTCGATATCGCGCGCCAGGCGCAATCGGCAGCGGCGATCGCGCGCGGCTTTGCCGCGCACGATCCCACAGTGAAAATTGCCGGCGTTATTCTCAATCGCACGGCAAGCGAACGGCATCGCGCGCTCGTTGCCGACGCCGTCGGCGCCGTCGGGCTTCCCATTTTCGGCGTGCTGCCGCGTGACGCCGCGCTCGCTCTACCGGAGCGCCATCTCGGCCTGGTGCAGGCCGCCGAGCATGCGGATTTGACAGCGCTGATCGAGCGGCTCGCCGCGACGGCGGAACGTTACTTCGATCTCGATGCAATCATCGCGGCCGCCGCGCCGCTCATGTTCCAGGCACGGCGCAACAGTCAGGCTGGTTTCATGCCGCCGCCGGGCCAGCGCGTCGCGCTGGGGCGGGATCGGGCTTTCAGCTTCGTTTATCCTCATGTTCTGGAAGCCTGGCGGAGCGCCGGCGCGGAGATCCTGCCGTTCTCTCCATTGGCCGATGAAGCGCCGCCCGAGCTCGCCGACAGTTGCTGGCTGCCGGGCGGTTACCCTGAACTCCATGCGCACGCGCTCGCAGCGGCGCAGAATTTTGCAAAAGGCTTGCGGCGCTTCGCGCAGACGCGGCCAATTCACGGCGAATGCGGCGGCTATATGGTTTTGGGCCAGAGCATCGAGGACAGCGATGGCCGCACGCACGCCATGACCGGCCTTCTCGGGCACACGACCAGCTTCGCCAAACGCAAATTGCATCTCGGCTATCGCGCGGCGCGGCTCTTATCTGACGGCGTGCTCGGACCCAAAGGAGCACACGTGCGCGGCCATGAGTTTCATTATGCATCACTCACCGCAGCCGGCGACGATGAGCCGTTTGCCGAATTAAGCGACAGCGAGGGGCGCGCGCTCGGCGAAGGCGGTGGCCGGCGCGGTCAGGTTAGCGGAACCTTCTTTCATGCGATTGCAGCTGGCGAGCCTTGAAGCGATACACTCAAAGGTACGCAATCATTTTCTGCCGCGGGGGCGCGACCCCTCAGAGATAGTCTCTCCGGTGCGCGGATTGTACACACGACCAGTATCTGGGTCGTGAAAAAGGAGAGGCTTTGGATTAGGCCCGAACTTATCGCCCGTATGCTTGACCATAGTTTCGGCGAGGATGCGCGCGCGCCGCAGGTGCTCTGGGTTAGCGGGCTCGAGCCGCTCCTCGGCGGCGATCATCAGGACCCCCGCCGTCGGGTGTGCGCTCGGTCAAAATCTCGGCCGGTAGTTCGAGACCTTTGGCGAGCGGCGCCGAAAGATAAGCGATCCAGGTAATGTGGAACGTTGAATACGGAAATAACGCATGCGCGAGGTGGATATAGGCGAGGCAATCGTCGCCCTCGCGCCAGGCCTTGGCGGCGCGTTCGATATTGCGCAGCACAGCCGGCGCTATCGCCCTGCCATAAGCGGCAGACAACAGCGCCAGCACACGCAATTCGTCACCATCGACGCTCTTCAGCCGGCGCGACTCCTCAGCCGGCAGCACTAGGGTCCCGGCGCCCAGGACCAGACCTTCAGGCTTCAGGGTCAGGACGGGGCTGATCGGAAATGCGCGCTCGCGGAAGCGCCAGGCATTGCTTAATTGTTGATGCAGCACTTTTTCGCTCTATTTCTTGGTCACTGAAACAGAGACAAAATAGGCGACACTGCATTTTCGAGTCAAGAACAAAAACGGAACTTTTAGTCACTTCATCAGTGACAAAGACTCACCCACGCAGCTAAGCGCTCGATTTGACTGCCGATCTTGCGGGCAACGGTAGGTGCAGACGTGGCGCGCGGGCGGATCGGTCCGTGAACACAGGATCGAATAGCGACTGCCCGTTCGGTGTTAATCCCGCAACGGCCGTGTTCCAGCGAATGCATTGGGAGGGACATCATGCAGGAATTTCCTATCAACTGGTTTGCAATCCTGACGGCGGTGATCATCAAGCAGGCTATTGGTGCGTTCTGGTATTCGCCCGCTTTGTTCGGTCCATCGTGGTGCAAGCTAGCCGGCGTCTCCGAGGCGGAAATGAAGGCAGGCCTGGTCAAGGCGCTTATTCCGGACGTCATCGGCTCGGCGCTGATGGCGTTTGTGCTGGTTCATGCGGTGCACTACGCCGGGGGCGCACAACTGGGCGCAGGGCGCAGCCGTCGGCTTTTTCAATTGGCTTGGCTTTGTCGCCGTGGCGACGCTTGGCTCGGTCACGTTCGAGAAGCGGCCGCTGCAGCTCTATCTGATCAACAACGGGTATCTGCTTCTCGCATTGCTCATCATGGGCGCAGTGCTGGCGGTCTGGCCGTGATTAAAGCTGAGGTTGCGCCGGTTCGAAATCGTTACATCGCCCGCTGCGGCACGGTGTTGAGCAACTCTCGCAGCTGCTGCGAATAAAACCTCGCCATCCCGGTGGTGAGATGGCCGCGGGTCTCCTCACTGGCGGGAATAAGATAAAGCTTGCCGTTTTTCACCCGCCTGAGTGCAGCCACTTCGAGCCCACTTTCCGGTGGATTGCGTTCATCGTCGGCGGAGTTGATGGCGAGAACAGAGGCCTCGATTCGTTCGAGCCCTGGCGCCGCATCATAGTCGGCGGAAGAATTCCATGCCCAGATGAAGTCATTGGCATCAGCGTTCATCGGCGCGGCGAGACGAGCATCAACGATCTGATCGGCTTGCTGATTTGTTGGCGCGAGCTTCTGATAATTGAGCGTTCCACCGGCAGTGGCGATACCGAAAAATACGCTGGCGAGTTTCAGAAATCGGGGCTGTGTCGTGTAGTTGCCATCCTGATAGTCGGGATCGTTGCGAATTAATTCCAGCATCATCCGCCGCAACATCCAGTTGCGACTTGCCATCGCGGTTGGCTGCGATGCCATCGGCACCAAGGCGTCCATGTAGCCAGGATATTTCTCGCCCCAAAGCCACACATGCATACCGCCCATCGAATTGCCGATGACAAGGCGGACATGCCGCAAGCCGAGCCCCTCGGTGAGCAAGCGATACTGCGCGTCGACCATGTCGGCGTAATCGTATTTAGGAAATTTCGCTTTGAGGCCGTCGGACGGCTTCGAGCTTTTGCCGTGACCGATGCTGTCAGGGACGATGATGTAATATTTGGTGGCATCGAGCGACTGGCCGGGACCGAAGAGCTGACCTGCGAAATCAGCCGTGATCATACCGGCTGCCGAGCTGCCGCTGCCGTGCAGCACCAGCACAGGCTGCCCAGAAGGCGAGCCTATCGTAGTGTAATGCAAACGCAGCTCGGGCAGCACTTCGCCAGTGTGAAACTTGAAATCGCGTGCGATCCAATGGGCTTCCTTGGGCGTGGGATAGTCCGCGGCGAGTGCTGAAAACGAAACCAGCGCCAATGCGATCGTCAAAGGGATCCGAAGAAGCCTCATGTGAACGCCCTGTGTCTTGATTGATCCGATTAAACGCTACACCGGCCGCGCGAGGCTGGGAAGCCACGCCATCGTGACAGCCATTCATCGTTCGCCAATGAATGGCCTTCATCTCATAACGCCGCCGAAGATCAAATTTGCTCCGACCTAACCTGGCGAATGCTGCTATCCTGTTTTGGCAAGTTCATGGAGGGAGGTTCTAATGATGCGCGTGGCTCTCGCTGGTGCTCTGGCTTTATCGTTCGTCACGCTTGCCGTGGCGGAAACTGTGCCTCCAGGCATGGCAGCTCGCACTGAGCTTCACGCGATCGACACTCTGACGCTATCGGATGCGCAGTTCCTGAAAGGCGATCCCGGCGGCAAGGCAACGACGCTGACCGGACAACTCCGAATCCCGAGCGGTTCTGGCCGGCTGCCGCTCGTCATGTTGCAGCATGGTTCGGGCGGCATGGCCGCGAATGTTGAGATGTGGACGAGAGAGTTCAACGCCATGGGCGTTTCGACATTTGCGCTCGATGGCTTTACGGGTCGTGGCCTTACATCTGTGAATACCAATCAAGCGCTGTTGGGCCGATTGAACTTCATATTGGACAATTATCGCGCGCTGGAAATTTTGGCTAAACACCCGCACGTCGATTCCGAGCGCATCGTGCTGATGGGCTTTTCGCGCGGCGGGCAGGCCGCGCTTTATGCGAGTCTCAAACGGTTCAATGCTCTCTGGAATAAATCGGGTGCGGAGTTCGCTGGGTACATTCCGTTCTATCCCGATTGCGCGACCACATTCGTGTCCGACGCCGATGTGGCCGACCGCCCGATCCGGATCTTTGGTGGAGCGCAGGACGATTACAATCCGATCGCTCTGTGTAAGTCATATTTTGAGCGCCTGCACACAGCAGGCAAGGATGTGGAACTGACCGTGTACCCGACCGCGTCGCATGCATTTGATAATCCACTTGGCTCGGTACCGCCGGCGGAGGTCAAAGGTGGGCAGACGGTACGGCATTGCTCGATTCGCGAAGAGCCGGAAGGCACCTTGATCAACGCGTCGACGCGCCAGCCGTTCACTTACAACGACGCGTGTGTCGAGCTTAACCCGCATGTCGGTTATGACGCCTCGGCGACTGAAGCCGCGAAAAGGTCGGTCAAGGAGTTCTTGGCCACCGTGTTTAAGCTCGAGCAAAGAAGCGACGCGGACCATTAACACTGACCCGCTAGCTCGCGGCAGCCGCCGTTGTGTCATTCGCTACGGGTTTGTCGGACACGCCAGCCTCGGCGAAAGTCGCCATGCCGGTGTGGCAGGCCAGCGCCGCGCGCAAGACCAGCACCGCGAGCGCCGCGCCCGACGCCTCGCCAAGTCGCATGTCGAAATCGAGCAGCGGACGAAGCCTGAGTTCATCGAGCAGCATGCGATGGCCGGCTTCGGCGGAAACATGACTGGATAGCGCATGCGCAAGCGTATCGGCCCGCAGCTTCGCCAGCGGAGCGACCGCGGCGGTGCAGACAAAACCATCGAGCACGACCGGAATGCGCTGCCGCCGCGCCGCAAGCGTGGCGCCCAATATGGCGGCGAGTTCACGGCCGCCTAGCGCCGCGGCGACCGCGAGCGGTTCGCGTAGCACGGCCGCATGCCGCGCCAGCGCCTCGTCGATTGCTTGACGCTTGCGCGCCAGCCCTTCTTCATCGACGCCGGTGCCGCGGCCGGCCCAGCGCGCCCCGCCGCCGCCGAATAGCGCCGCCGAAATAGCGGCTGCCGTGGTGGTGTTGCCGATGCCCATTTCGCCCAAGCAGAGCAAATCGCATGCCGGCGAAACCGCGTTGTAGCCCTCCGTCACGGTGGTGAGAAATTCCTCCTCGGCCAAAGCCGGCGCTTGCGTGAAATCGGCGGTCGGCCGATCGAGCGCAAGCGGAATAATCCGCAGCTGCGCGCCGGCGGTCCGCGCCAATTGATTGATCGCGGCGCCGCCGACGGCGAAGTTCGCCACCATTTGCGCCGTCACCGCCGCTGGATAGGCGGAAACGCCGCGCCCGGCGACGCCATGATTGCCGGCGAACACCAGAATCTCGACCTGTTGCAATCGCGGCGGCGCGTGGCCTTGCCAATGCGCCAGCCAGCCGACGAGTTCTTCGAGCCGGCCCAAACTCCCCGGCGGTTTGGTCAGCACCGCTTCGCGTTGCGCCACTGCGGCGCTTGCGGCGGGATGGCCGCTCGGCAGATCGAGACAGGCGGAGCGAAGCGTTGAAAATGAGGTAAAATCAGTCATGCCGATCGATTCCGTTCGCCGGCTGGCGTCCTTCGAGATGTAGCAAATCGCCTCTGTTGTCGCCATCAATTGGCTTGACCCGCATGACACTGATTTCCGGCACTTGGCTTGAAGATCGCGCCCAAGAGTTCAAGGCGAGCCTCGCCTTCTCAACGCGCTTGCCGGTTGTGGGCACCACGCCGCAAACGGCCAAGGCACTCGCGAACGCCGCCTGGGCCTTTCCTGTCACCGGACTCGTCGTCGGACTGATCGGCGCCTTGGTCTATGCGCTCGCGCATCGGCTCAGCGTGCCGGCCTGGCCGGCGGCAACGCTGAGCGTCGCGGCGACGCTCATGGTAACTGGCGCGCTGCACGAAGACGGCCTCGCCGACACCGCCGACGGTTTCGGCGGCGGCGACACGCGGCAAAGCAAACTCGACATCATGCGCGACAGCCGCACCGGCGCCTATGGCGTTTGCGCGCTGGTGCTGTCGCTTTCGCTGCGGATCGGCGCACTGGCGAGCTTCGCTGACGCCTCTGCCGTCGTCTGGGCGCTGATCGCATCGCACTGCGCTGCGCGCGCAGCCGTGGCAATCCTGATGTGGCTGTTGCCGCCGGCGCGCAGCGACGGCCTCTCCTATGAAGCCGGCAGCCCGCCCGGCGAAAGCGTTGCGGCCGCCGCGGCGATTGCTTTCGTCGTGCTGCTGTTCTGCCTGCATCCGGTGCGGGGCTTTATCGCCGCGCTTGTCCTGATCGCGGCGGTCGCGCTGATGGCTTGGCTGAGCATGCGGCAGATCGACGGCCAAACCGGCGACGTTCTGGGCGCTACCGAGCAGGCCGGCGAGATCGCGGTGCTGCTCGTTGCGGTGGCGTGACGGGGCACTGCCGGCGTTCATAGGCGAGGGCGCGCTACGCCCGCGCGCGGCCAGCCAAGCGGCTGCGATCTTCATTCGGATCGAGCGGCAGCCGCACCGGCTGTTTCAACTTGGCCGACAAATCGAGCGCCTTGGTGAGCATCAAGCGATCATGCGCTTCGGCCGCGGTCGCGGCTTGAGTCGACAGCCCGAGCGAGACGCGGTTGAGAAAAGAATCGGTCTCTTCGCGCATAGGCCCGCGCAATTCGCCAAGCACCATGTCGCCGGGCGGATACGAGCCGAGAAAATCAACGAGCCGGCTTTCGTCCGGCGCATAGCCCTCGCTCTGCGGCGCAGAAACGGCGAGCACCATGTCGCGATGGGTGTCGTCGATCGTCAGCACACCATGGGTGCCGTTGATGCCGACCTCGAGACTGTAGACCGCGCCCGGCCAAGTCACCGGCAGCGCCCAGGAAATATTGAGGTGATAGATGGTGCCGTCGGCGCACATGATCATGCCGGCGGTCGCGTCGATGCCGTGATAAAGCGGGCCCAAGACCTTGTCGACGGAACGCGCGTAACATTCGACCGGCTGTTTACCTTCGAGGTACCACATCACGATGTCGAGGGCGTGGGTGCCGGAAATCACCATTGGCGAAATCGTCGCCGGATCGTCGGTGCGCTTGTAATTGTCGATCGCGACCAGGCGATTCATGAAGGCGCGCGAGGTCACCATGGTGACGTCGCCGAGCGCGCCGCTCCGCACCTTCTCCTTGCCGGCGAGCCATTTGCGCCGGAAGCGCTGGGTATAGCCGACCACCGCGTCGAGCTTGGCGTCGGTGATCGCATTGAGCACGCCAGCCGATTGCGCAAGATCGGTGGCGAGCGGTTTTTCGATCAGCATCGGCACGCCGCGCTCGACCGCCGCCAGGATCGGAGCGACATGCAAATGCTCGTCGGTGGCGATGATCGCCGCCGTCACCTCCGGCCGGGCCAGTAACGCGCGGTAATCGGTGGTGACGAAATCGGCGCCGATCCGCGCGGCAACGTCCCCGCCGCGATTGTGATTGAGTTCGGCGATACCGATCCACTCCACCGCGGGATGCCGCGCCGCCACCTCGCCGCGAAACAATCCGACGCGGCCAGCGCCAATGATGGCAAGCCCGACGCCTTTGGCGTTTTTCCTCATACGTTGAGGCCCGCGCGATTGCGCTGCTTGAGCTCCGCTATACCGGAAATCGTCTCATTCGTTAGCGGCAGATCGATCGGTTCGTTGCGGTCGGCCGAAAGATCGGCGGCGCTGTAAGTCTCCATCACCCGGCGCGCACTTTCCGGCGTCACCATCACCGGCGTGTCGCGAATGCAAGCTTCCAGAAAATGCAGCGTCTCTGGGCCAATGCCGCCGGCGTAAACATGGTCGACCCATTCGCCGGGCATGGTGGACATCGCGAATTCCTGGCCGCGCTTGGCGGTATTGAGCCAGTTATCGCGCTGAGTGTCGTCAAGGGTGAGCGCACCTTCGGTGCCGGTGATTTCGATCCAGGTCGAACAGTAGTTCGGATAGCTCGGCGGAAAATTCCAGCCGCCGCCAATCATCACGACGACGCCGTTATCCATGGTGACCGTAGTGAACATGACGTCATGGGAACCATTCACCGGCTTCATGTAACCGTAAGCGCCCTGGCTATAAACGCGGACCGGCTTCGCCGGCTCGAGCAGCCAGAATACGAAATCGAGATCGTGCGTCGATTCCATCACCACCGGCGACAGCCGGACGCGGCTGGCGATCTTCTTGCCGAGATCGCGCGAGAGATGGCGGCTCACCAGCACGGAAACGACATTGCCGAGCGTGCCGTCGGTAATCTTCTTTTTGGCAAAAGCGATTTTCGGATTGAAGCGCTGCGAATAGCCGATGGTGAATTTCAGATTGTTGCGCTTTGACAGCTGGATGAGCTCGTCGGCTTCCCATAATTCCAGCGCGATCGGCTTTTCCAACATCACGTGCTTGCCGGTGCGCAGGCAGTCGCGCGCGATCGGATAATGATTGGCCTCCGGCGTAGTCGAGATGTAGACCACGGAAATCTTGTCGTTGGCGACGATGTCTTTGTAATCGAGAATCGCGGTCGCGGGCTTATAGAGTTTCTTTACCTCGGCGAGCCGATCCGGCTTGATGTCGCACAGATGCAATTTGTCGACCAGCGCCGTGCGCGACAGTGTGTCGGCGCGCAAGCCCCCGATCCAGCCGACTCCGATCACCGCCGCTTCCGTCGTCTTCACTGCGCGTTTCCTTCACGTTTGCTGCGGCCGCATAAGAACCATGATGGCGCAGCCGGCGCAACGCTTCATGCATGGGTCGACGGGAGCGGCGCAGCGACCCCAAAGACTTGCTGAGCAAATTGCGGGTAAACCTCGGCGAGCATCGGCGCGACCACGGTGCGCATCAGGCGCAGCGTATCGGCGCTCGGCGCCGGCGTGAGCGGCACCTGCGCCGGCCGGTCGAAGGCGAAGCCGGTATTCTCAACTACGTCCTCGACGCTGTGGCCGGGATGAACGCTGGCGAGACGGAAACGCCGCGGCGCGCGGTCGAACTCAAACAGGCAGCGATTGGTTATGAGCGCGATCGGCCCGCCGGGGCGGACCACATTGTCGGGGCTGCCGCCCGGGGCGCTGATGAAATCGACTTTGGGCACTAGTGTGCGGCGTGAATGCTCGAGGCGAAACAGGATGACGCGCGGCACGACATAATAAAGATAGGCCGAGCCGAACGAGCCGGGGAAACGCGCCTTGGGTTTTTCGTAATCGCCGACGCTGACCAGATTGATATTGCCTTCGCCGTCGATCTGGCCGCCGGAGAGAAAGAACACGTCGATGCGGCCTTGGCCAGCGCAGTCGAACAATTCGCGCGAGCCGTCGGTGAAGAAGGTGTTCGCCCGGCTGCCGAGCAGCGACACGTAGGGACTGTCCAAGTTGTGAAGATTGGCGCGTTCACGCGCCAACAGCGCGGCGGTCGCCGGGATCGGCGAAGCCGCACCGACTGCGATATGGCGCGCGTCGCCGATCAGGCGGCAGATGACGTCGGCGAGCAATTCCTCATCGCGGAAGTTTTGCTCAGCGCTTCTGAACGTAGTCATTTCTTACCCCCCTCAAGGGGGGAGGGAATATTTGGTGGTTACGCGGCGCGCTTTTCATAAACGTAGCGATCGACATATTGCGCAAAACCTTCCGGAGTCGCGGCGAGCCGCGCATATTCGCTCATATGTGCCGCGTCGATGCCGTAGCGATCCGGCAGCGGCAGCGGCCAGGCGCCGCGCGGCTCAACCGCGACGGCATCGACATAAAAGCCCGGCAAAGTGCCGGCGGCGAACAGCGGGTCGCGCAACAGATTCGTGTCGTGGACTTCTTCCACCGTCACGATCGTTCGCGCAGCCGCATGCGCCATGGTGACGAGCTCGCGTTGCGTGCCGATGTAAACATTGCCGTCGCGATCGGCGAGCGGCGCGTGAAATAGCGCGACATCCGGCTTGAGCGCCGGCAACAGCACGACCGGGTCGTTATTGCCGAACGGATTGTCGACGACTTTCCAATCGGGACGATGCGCCATCAGATCCGAGCCGATCAAGCCGCGCAGCGGCATGAACGGCACGCCTTTTTCGGCGGCCTGGAATTGCGCGTGCAAGGCCGGACAGGTGGCGTCGCGCATGTGGATCGCGCCGGCGAGGATCGCGGCGGTGAAGCGTGGCGCCGGACCGAACTCGCCCAGGCTCACCGCGGAGGTCTCAAGTGTCTCGACGCAGCCGGCGCCGATCAACAGATCAACCTGCAAAGTCGAAGTCGGCAGCGCCACCAGATGCAGGCGCTTGAGGCCGCGGCGAATGAGCGCCCGCGTCGCTGCCATGGCGACCCCGGACGTCTCGCGCGGCACTGCCAGCAGGCAGCGATCGGCGATTGGCGCAAGGGCCTCCTCGAGCGAGCGGATGATCCGAGCCATGTCGTGAAGGTACTCCGTCGGAGTGTCGGCGGGGAGAGGCTATTAGATCGGTTCTCGCGGCGCACCTCTTCCCCTTCCCCGCGCAGCGAGGAGAGGTGATTCGGGGATAGGACCGCGCTCGCGAGCAACTTCCCAGGCCGTTTGGCCGGCGGCTTGAACCCGCTACGATGCCGCCCTCGGGGGAAGGGCAGCGTAGGTCGTATTGTGGAACAGACGCTACAAACTCTGCTGCTCTTGTTGGCGGTCATGGTGATCGTGGCCGTTGTCGCACGGCGCCTTAATACCGCTCCCTCAATTCTTCTCGTCATTGCCGGCATCGCACTGGCGCTGGTCCCAGGCGTGCCGAGGATCACGCTTGCGCCGGAACTTGTCCTGCTCGGAATACTGCCACCGCTGATTTATTCGGCGGGCGTCGCCATGAGCTGGCGGGAGTTTTGCTTCAACCTGCGCCCGATCGCACTTCTGGCCGTGGGATGCGTCGTCTTTACGGCTTGCGCCGTAGCGGCCCTGGCGCACTGGGTGCTCGGCATGCCATTCGGCGTCGGCTTTGTGCTCGGCGCCATCGTGGCGCCACCCGATGTCGTCGCACCGCTGGCGATCATACGGCGACTCGGCATTCCGCGCCGGCTCGTTGTCGTGCTCAACGGAGAAGGCACTGCCAACGACGCCACGGCCCTGATCCTCTACCGCTTTGCGGTTGCCGCAGTCGGCACCGGCTTCTTCTCGCTCGGCCAGGCTGCCGGAACATTTGTTCTGATTATCGTCGGCGAAATTTCTTATGGCATTGCCATCGGCTGGCTCAGCCTGCGGCTGCGACGCTGGGCGCGGGATCCTCGCGTCGAAATCACGCTGTCTTTGATGACGCCCTACGTGGCCTTTCTCGTGCCCGCTCATCTGGGAGGATCGGGCGTGTTAGCGACGGTCGTGACCGGTCTATACGTCAGCTGGAACGGGCCGCTGCTCATCCCCGCTGCAACGCGATTGCAAGGGATCTTCTTCTGGGACCTCCTGGTCTATCTGTTTGAAGGTTTGATTTTCCTGGTGACGGGTTTTCAGATCCGCACGCTGCTCGATCGGCCGGAGATTTACCCGCTCGATGCTTCGTTGTTGGCCGTGCTGCTAACCCTTGTCGTGATTGTCGCCGCTCGATTCATTTGGATCTATCCGGCGGCCTATCTACCGCGTTGGCTCAGCGCAGCAGTTGCACGCCGAGACCCGCTGCCACCTTGGCAATGGCTCTTCTTTCTCGCGTTTGTAGGCGTGCGCGGGGTGGTCTCGCTTGCGGCAGCACTGGCGATACCTCTGACCACCAGTTCCGGCGCGCCGTTCCCGGGTCGCGATCTCGTTCTGTTTATTACATTTGGCATCATCGTCATCACGCTTGTCGGCCAGGGCTTGCTGTTGCCAAGCGTTGTCCGTTGGCTCGGCCTTGGAAGCCACGCCGCGGACGAGCGCGAGCGCGAGCAGAAAGCCGAGCTTGCCGCGCGCTCCGATGCCCTTAAGCTCGCGCAAACGCGGCTTGAAGAACTCGCAGCGGAGAATCGAATTCCGTCAGAGGCCTTGGCGATACTGCGCGCCCGTCACGATTACAGGTTTGGAGGATTGCCAAAAGCCGAATTGAGCGAGGACGATGCGGCTTCGGCAGCGGCGAACGTGCGCTCCGATTTGATCGCCCTGGAACGCGAATACATCTACCAGCTCTTGCGCGACGGTCATATCACCGACGAAGCGCGCCGGCGCATCGAGCGCGAACTCGACCTCGAAGAGGCTAGCATTGCGTCCAAAGAGGAAGGCATTGGGCGTCCCCTTTGAACCGGCCCGAGCGCAGTGCTACGACAGCGCCGACTTCACATTGTCGAGTGATCAACCTTTGGTATCAGTAAATAGAAAAACGCTTTTCAAAATTCGAGCAGCATGTGAATTTTTCACGTTTCAACGAGAGTTTTCACATTCAACGAAAATTTCTCGTCTCTCGAATCGCATCGTTCGATTGCAGCGATTTGATCATATCAATACGGTCGCAAAACGTGCGCTGCGCGCCGCCTCTCTGAGAATTTTAGTTGCTAGAGCGTGCACTCTTAAAAGCGCTGGTAATATCCGACATTCTACGATGTCCGCAGCGCGTCTGGTTTATCCCCAAAAGCGGGCCGAAGGGGCAAAAGAGAATTGAGCCGCCCGTCAGGCGGCCGCGCTCACTTGCCAGGCCGGAGCGTCTGATAATAAGGGCCGTAGCCGTGTAACGACTGCTCCCACCAAAGGGGATCAAATGTACCTTGCTGGCGCACACCGAGCTGCATCGACTGCTCGTTCGAATCGAGCGGTCGGACGCCAAAACTGTTCGTAATCTGGTCGTCCGGATCGGCGAATGACGAGTTGCCGTCTCCGCCGCCGGCGCTTTGCTGACTAAATGCCCATGCGGAAGTAAGGGGCAATAAGACAATGGCTGCAGCAAACACACCCAAGGCTAGCCGATATCGAAGCATCGTGAATCCCCCATCTTCCTTCGAGCGCCAAATTGTGGACTACGTAACCTACCATAACTTTCTCCGCCTCCCGCAAAGCGGTTGCCCAGACCGAGTTCATGTTCGGGCAAGTGATAAATTTGCAACTGCTCAAAATAATCGGGTCTTGCTCGCGACTTACTCGCGCGCCCATGCAAAAGCCCCTCGTTTTTAGCTGCACTTAATTACCGAAATTTAATTACCCTGCCCGCCCGCCGCTCCATCGCCCTGGAGAGGAACCGCTAATGCGACGGGCGAATGGTGAGGCCTTGGTTGACATCGCAAGAAGCTATGCGGTGAGCCATTCGACTATATCGAGGCCCGCCGGATTCGCGAAGTCACGTGAGATCAGAATTTGTAGCAGCGCCCGGCCTTTCCCTTTAGGCTCGCGCTACAATCTTTCATGCTCGAATATATGCACTCGGGTGGTGCAGTTGCTTCTGCAGGCTTCGCACAGTACCTGTCAGCAGGACTTGCAGCGTTCTCGACTGGCCCTGGCGCAACGGCACCCTTGGGCGGCCTTACCTCTTTGCCCGTCTTCAAGTTGATATATTTGCCGTAGACCCAAGCGCAGCAGGGTTCACCGGCATAGCCGGGCGCAACAGGTCCCATGATGGTGGCGAGCGCCAGCACGCCGGCAGAGCAGAATGTTTGAGTGGCCATCATGTTGCCCTCCTAAAGAGCAAGGACGATCACCTCACCACCTCAATGTTTCTGTTGGAAGTATACCTTTGGGACGGGCCTGATGTCCCTCGCGTTCGTCACAGTGAAAACAGCGCGATTATGATGGGTCTACCCGCTCGACGCTTCCCGCCGCACGCGGGAATAAATCGCCTCGGCAGCGATTCTCCCGCGCAATGACTTCACTGCTTTTGGCACTTAGCGGACATGCTGGTCGCGAAGGCGTGATCTAGCCCCTAGGGATATCCGCGCCTTTTGCTGGAGGTTTCAATAGATCGCTTCTTAATGTTTCAAAGCACGCATTGCGCTCTGTTACATTCTCCAGTGCGCTACACTTCTCAAAACTCGGCCTGCTCACTAGCCAAATAGCCGCGATAAAAAGGGCTACGCACAATACAAACAGCGCAGTCCTAATGCCGAACCGATCTATGAGTTCTTCTGGGGGTTCTGGCCGAGCGGCCTCGTCTTCGTTCTCTTGCACTGCACTTTCGAAATTGTATTCGGAACGCATAGCCCGCCTCTCAATTCCAATAAGCGGCATGAAGCATTGGGGTACACGCCGCTAACTTCACCAATATCCCCGCCAACAGGAGCAAGAGGAGACAGGCCACGGCAGAAAACGGCGATTCGCCTTGGTCGCTTTGTAAACCAGCTCCTTTGACCGGCACTTTCATGACCGCACCGCAGATTTAAGCTCTCGCAAGCTGCGACTTGATGCTGCGGCTGATGTGCAGATAAGTGCATAGGAATTCCAGACGGAAAATCCATAAGCGTTATAAAAATGAAATAAAGATCGATGTCCGCTATTGGCACTTAGCAGACATTCTGCGACTGCGGTCTGGAGTCTGCTTTCGGGGGGCAAAGCGGACGTTGACCACCCGTTGCTCACGCGGTCGCGATTTTATGAGTACGCGCCCTAGCCCATCGCGATCTCATCACGCCCCGGGGCCGCTTTACGACAATGCCGATTTCACATTGTCCGGCGAGAACGGCACGCGGCGAATGCGCACGCCCGTTGCGTCGAACACGGCATTGGCGATCGCCGCCGCGACCGGCCGGCTTGACGGTTCGCCGGCGCCCGACGGCGCGATTTCCGGATGATTGATGAGAACCACCTCGATCGCTTCCGGCGCCTCGGTGATGTCGAGAATCGGATAGCTCAGCCAGTCGACGCTGGTCACGTTCTTGTTGTCGAATTTCACTTCCTCCCACAACGTACGGCTGATCCCCTGTACGACGTTGCCTTCGATGGTCATGCGCAAACCATCGGGATTGATGATCTGGCCGCAATCGTGCGCCACGGTGAATTTGCGCACCCAGATCTTGCCGCTGCGGCGGTCGATATCGACTTCGGCGATCATCGCCACCCGTGTGCCGTTGCGCTGCGCATAAGCGATTCCGCGGCCGGAGACCTTGTCGCCGGTCTGATCCCTGCGCGGCGAAGGCCGGCTTTGCCAGTTCGCCTTCTCTGCTGCCGCCTTGATGACGGCAATGTCGCGCGGGTCTTTCACATAGCGCAGCCGGAACTCGATCGCGTCCATGTTCAATGCCGCGGCGACTTCGTCCATGAACGATTCGCTGGCGAAATGAATCTGCGGACCGACCGGATCGCGCAAGTGCGAGGTGCGAAGCGGCGAGGCGCGCTCAAGCAGCGGCGGAATGACTTCCCAAGCGGTTCGCTTGTTGGCGAAGTCGTAGGATTCCGCCGGAATGCCGAAGCCGTCGCCCGATTTCAGATTGCCTCCGAGCATCTGGCCGGCGAGCGTGTCATACGGCTTACTGCCATTGGTATCGACGTCGACGCGCGAAAACGCCTTGCTCAGAAAATCATAGGCAATGACATTGCCCGTTGCATCGAGCGCCGCGCGCACCTGGTGTACGGAGGCGGGACCCTTTGGATCCCAGCCGGTGCCCTGATTTCGCATATATTGCGCGCGGACCGGCTTGCCGACGGCTTTGGCCAGCACGGCGGCATCCATCGCGGCATCGTCGGCATCGTTACGGCCATACGAACCCGGACCTGGCGTCCAGATCACGTGAACATTGTCTTCCGGCGCCTGTAAGATCGCGGCAATGCCCGCCCGCACGAAGTGCGTTTTCTGGCTGCCGCTCCAGCACGTGACATGCCCGTCCTTGATATCCACCAAGGAGCACGCCGGTCCCATACTGGCGTGCGACTGAAACGGCCATTCGTATTCGGCTTCGATGACACGCGCCGCCGTCTTGAACGCGTCGTCGACATTGCCGGCTTGCTTGCCGTCTACTTGCCGTTTGCGCGCTTCAGTCTTGCGAATGTGATCGTAAAGCGAGGCCTGATTCGGAAATGGTGGCTTGGCATCCGACCATTCGACCTTGAGCTCTTGTGACGCCCTGATCGCGTCCCATTCCTTGTCCGCCACCACGCCGAGGAAGCCCTGATTCCAGACGACCTTTGCACCTGGAATATATTTGATCGAGTTTTCGTCGACCTTCACCGGCACCGCGCCGGCCACCGCCGGGCGGATCATGCGGCCATGCACCATTCCGGGCACTTTGACGTCGGTGCAAAAATCCTGCTGGGCAAAGACTTTCGGTGCGACGTCCTGTCGTTTGATCGGCTGCCCGACAATAGTGTGCGTCTTCGGGTCTTTCGGTTGCGCCTTGCCCGGAGCGTAGAGCGGATTGCCGTATTTGCCGTTCCAATCGAGATGCACGTTGAAATAGCGGCCGCCGATAAGATCGGCATAGCTGACGCTCTTCGCCATTTCGGTATTGCTGTGAACCACGCCGGCATTGACCGATAGCTGTTCGGCGGGGACGCCAAGTTTTTCGGCCGCCATCGCCACCAGAATACGCCGCGCCTCGGCGGCGGCGGCACGCATCTGCTTGCCGCCTTCCTGAAGGCCGGTCGAGCCGGAGGCGCCGCCCTGGTTCACGCTGGTTGCGGTATCGCCCATGAACACTTTCACGCGATCAAACGGCACGTCGAGCTCTTCGGCCACGATCTGGCCGACCGCGACGAACAGCCCCTGCCCCATATCCATCTTGCCGAAGAAAGCGGAAACCGTGCCATCGGCATTTACCGCGATGTAGCTCGAGAGCTGATCCGGGGTGAGCGCCGGCTTCACGGTCGCGCTCAGGGCTGCCGCGCTCGCCGCATCGTCGGCCCGCGCGAAGTCGAATGGCGCGCCGATCGAAACGACGAGTGCGCCGCCGGCTCTGAGTAGAGTCCGGCGGGAGAAACTGGCTGATTTTTCCATCCTGGTCATAACGCGCTCCTCTCAACCCATCATCGTGGCGGCGCGCTTGACGGCGCGAAGAATGGCGACATGCGTACCGCAGCGGCATTTCAGCCCAGACAGCGCGTCTTTGATCTGCGGCTCGGTCGGCTTCTTGTTGTCACGCAGGAACGCGGCGGCCGTCATAATCCAGCCGTTGATGCAGTAGCCGCATTGCGGCACTTGTTCCTCGATGTAGGCCGTCTGCAGCGGATGCGGCTTTTCCGGGGTACCCAGTCCGGCGAGCGTGGTGATCTTGCCATCGCCGACCGCGGATACCGGCGTGATGCATGAGCGGATCGGCTGACCGTCGAGATGCACCGTGCAGGCGCCGCATTGGGCCAGCCCGCAACCGAAATGCGGGTTGTTCAAGCCGAGATCGTCGCGCAGCACATAGAGAAGCGGCGTGTCGGGATCGGCGGTCACGGAAAGGCTGCTTCCGTTGACGCTCAGCGAAAATTTCTCGCTCATTGTGGCGTGTCCTCCTGCATGCAGCGATCGCGAACCGTCGCCTGTTTTGTTTGTGCAGACTATTCCCAAAACGGGACGGTTGGGAACAGGATTTGCGCGCAGTGAATTCCTGCCATGCTCGCCGAGCAGAAGGATTCAACGCAACCACTGCGGCCCAAATCTCCTAGGTGACGTCTTTCGCCAGCCTCTCGACAGCGGCAAATAAATCCCGGATCTGGGCCTCCTGAATATTCCGCGTGATGAAAACAACGCGGCTGTCGCGGTTTTGGTCCGGCCAGGATTGCAGTTCCACCGGCGGATGGGCGAGATGCTGGACATATTGCACCACCACCGGACCGCGGCAGCCGACGACATTGAGAATGCCCTTGACCCGCAGAAGCGCAGGTCCGCGCAGCGCGATCAGCGTCTCCATGGCGCGGGAGAATGCAGGCCATTCGACCGGTTGTTGTCGCTCGAGCACGAAGCTCGCGATTCCGTCGCTATGCTCGGCTTCGGCGATAAAGCCAAAGCGCTCCGCGGTTGCCGGCGCAATGAAACGATCCGGATCGAGCAGGCCGCCGACCGCAACATCGATGCCGGCGCGCGGATTGAGTTTTTGCAAGTGCCGCGTGAGCGCGTCGAGATCGGCAGCGCCGACGAGATCGCTTTTCGAGACGATGAGACGATCGGCGAGAATCACTTGTTTGCGCGCTTCCGCACCATTTTTCAGCGTCGCTTCGCCGTTCACCGCATCGACGACCGCGAGCATCACGTCGATGTGGAATTCACCGCCGAGCGCGCGATCGGTCGAGAATGTCTGCAGGATCGGCCCCGGATCGGCAAGGCCGGACGTCTCGATGACGACGCGCGCAAAACTCGGCACCAAACCGCGCTCGCGATCGATCACGAGCTGGCGCAACGCCAATTGCAGATCGGTTCTGGTAATGCAGCAAACGCAACCATTGCCGAGCAATATCGTTTGCTCGGCGGTGTCGCGAACCAGCACGTCGTCGATGCCGACGGCGCCGAATTCATTGACGATCACCGCCGTCCCCTGGCCTTGCGGCGAGGCAAGGAAGCGGCGGATCAGCGTCGTCTTGCCGGCGCCAAGAAAACCGGTGACCAGCGTGACCGGAATTCGCGCGCCGCGTTCGCGTTTGAGCCTGCGCCCGAACGGGCCGGCTTCGCGCGAAGGAAACAGGTCGAGCATGTGACTTACCTCTCCCCGCTTGCGGGGAGAGGGTGCTGGTGACGGTCAGAAATCAAAAATCCATCTCCAGGATGTAGAGCCCGCCGACGTGACGATCGACGGCGTAGACGATGGCGCGCTCGTCGACGAACACGTCATTGATCTGGATCGTGCCGGTCGGCGCTCCCGCCGGTGCCGGCGGCATGAAAATCCCGACCTCCTTCGGCTGATAGGGATTAGAGATATCGTAGGCGCGCAAGCCGCCATTGAAGAACGTGCCGAGCACGATCTGATCGGACTGCCACGCGGTCGGCAGCGGTACATTTTCATGAATATTGTGGGCGCCGAAGCGCCCGGCCTGGGCGTAGACGCGGTGATCGGGCATCGGACAGGTCGCGATCGGCACCAGATTGGTTTCGTCGCGCGCATCCAGAATCCAGATCAGCTTGGGCCAGTCCTTGGCGTTGTTCTCGGTCGATTCGTCGGTCACCAGCATCAGCCCGCGGTCGAACAGCGGCACCACGGTATGCATGAAGCCGGTATAAGGCGGCGAATTGGTCCACTGCGAAATTTTCTTCGGATTGGCCTTGTCGGAGATGTCCAGCACGAACATGCCGCCGTCGATATAGGCGAGATAGCAGCGGTCGCCGCGCTGCGGATAGACGTTGGTGTTGTGAGCGCGGTAGCCCTTGTCGATCGGATGCCGCGGCGGCGGCATCACATTGTCGCCCTGGCGCGTGCCTGGCATCCACCAGCGGCCGATTTCGACCGGCTTCGACGGATTGCGCACATCGACGCAGCGGTAGAACTGGTCGTCGTTCGCATTGGTCGGAACGAAGTCGCGCGAGCCTGAGGCGCAATGGACGAATTCGCCGTCACAGAACCAAAGCTGGTGCACGCCGCGCGAATGCGGCCCGGAGCAGTCGAAGAACGAAATCGACTTTGGATTTTCCGGCCTGGAAATGTCGAACAGTTCGAAGCCGGCTGGCTTTAAATCTTTTTTCGACGTCTGGTACGCGACCGCCATCAGATTGCCGGCCGTTTCCAGCGAGTTCGAGCGCATATTGGCGTGGGGCAGATCGGTCTGGCACACCACTTTCGGCTTGCGCGGATCGGACACATCGACGGCGGTGAAATTCTTCGGGGCGCTCTCATGCGCCAGCCAGATGATGCGGCGGCCGTCCGGTGCGACCTGCACGGACATGCCTTCGCCCATGCCGCCGAAGCCGCCGAGCATGTCGTGCGCCAACAGCTTGAAATTCCAGACGACGGGTTGATAGCCCTTGGTCAGCGGGCTTTCGTCTTTGATCAGCATCAGTCACATCTCCTGTCAGGTACAAATTCGTTCTTGTCCGCAGCTTCGCTTACGATGCGGCGCGGGCGCGTTCCATAAAATCTGGCCGCAGCGCCGTCTTCCAGCCGGGAATGGCGTTGATCTTCTTGTCGGCGCGCAGGATCTCCGCCTGCTGCTGCATATAGGGTTGCAAATCGCGGGGAAACCCGGGATTCACTTCGACGCGCGACAATGCTTTGGCGAACGTATCAAGCGACATGCTGTAGCCTTTATCGGCATAAAACTTGTAGATGACGTCAGCCACCTTTTGCGGCGAGTTCTTGAAATCGCCGGCGACTTCGAGCCAGGCTTTCAGATAAACAATGATGACGTCGGGCTTTGCCTGCACAAAGTCCGGCGTCGCCGCCATGAAGACCGGCATCGGATCGACGCCGGAAAAATCCAACAGATCGCTGCCAATGCCCTCGGCGACGGCGATCACATTATAAGGCTCGACGTTGACCATGGCATCGACTGTCTTGGCGGCGAGCGCAGCCACCATATTGTTGACGTCCATGCGCACTTCCGCGTAGTCGCCTTTGTTAAGGCCGTGCTGCGGCATGATCGTATCGACAAAGACATTGCCGACCGAGGAACCAGTCTGATTGGCGATCCGCCGCCCGCGCAGCTCCTCGACTTTGGTGATGTTCAAGTCCTTGCGCGTGGTGACGCGCGCCGTCTTGCCGACGTGTTCGATAACGGCAATTGCGACGAGTCCGCCTTTGGCATTGCCGATGATGAAGGATTGACCGGCATAGGTGCCGAGATCGACCTGCCGCGCTACCATCTGCTGCATGGTGAGATTGCCGGAAGGCACGGCGAATTCTTCGATCGCAATGCCGTGCTTTTCGAGATAGCCCGACTTCAACAAATAGTACGTTGGCATGCCCCAGATATTGGTCTGATAGCCTTGGCGGACGGTCGCGGCGGCGGCCGGCGCGGACCGCACCGCCAAACCCAGAGCCAGCGCGCCGGCGCCGCCCGCGGTTAGCTGACGTCGGGTCAGCATCGACTGCCGTTTGTTCCGCTCTCGTGTCATCGTGCACCTCAGGGGCTTTTCTATTTATCTGTTCAGTTCCGTCGCGTTGCGCTCAAGATCTTCCTTTTGATGTTCATCTTGTCTTTCGTTTTGTCTTTCGCTTCCTTGGCCCAGCAGACGCAACAGCGCTTTTTGATGGTCGAGAAACTCGACACTGAGCGCATCGCGCGGGCGCGCCAAGCGAATTGGCACTTGGGTTTTGACCGTGCCCGGATGGGCTGTCATGACCAGCACGCGATCCGCAAGATAGACCGCTTCGGCGACGTTGTGAGTCACGTAGATCACCGTCTTACGGGTCGTCCGCCACACCTCCGCGAGCAGCCGCTGCATCTCATCGCGCGTCAGCGCATCGAGAGCCGCGAATGGCTCGTCCATGAGCAACACCGCGGGATTGTAAGCGAGCGCGCGGGCGATCGCGACCCGTTGTTGCATGCCGCCGGAGAGATGATGCGGATAGGAGCGGGCGAAATTCTCAAGCTTGACGAGGCGGAGCTGTTCGAGCGCGATCGCCTCGCGTTCCGACTTCGGCACACCCTTCATTTCCAGCCCGAAGGCAACATTGCCGAGCGCGGTGCGCCAGGGAAAGAGCTGCGCGAAATCCTGGAATACGACGCCCCGATCCGTGCCGTAGCCCTTCACCGGCGCGCCGCCGATCCGAATTTCGCCCGCGGTCGGCGACAAGAACCCGGCTACGATATTCAAAAGCGTCGACTTGCCGCACCCGCTCGGTCCAACGATGCAGAGAAATTCCGACGTGTCGACGCCAAAGCTGACGCCGTGGACGGCCGGCACCGCCCCGCTTGGCGTCTGGTAGGTGAGCGTGATGTCGCGCGCCTCGATATGGGCCATCGCCGCGTCCCGCCGCTTCCCGCTTTTGCGTCTTCACGCTAAACAGATCATGCGTTAATGCAGGCTTCTGTTCGAGCCGCGCTTTGTGCCAGAAGTAACGACCGGACGCAAAAGGATCGCGACGAAGGACTGTTTCAGATGAATGCACTCGGTATCCGCGCCGCAGCCGTCGTCGCGCTGGTGGCCGCGCTCGCCGCCACCGCGCCGGCCTTTTCGGACGCATTCCCCAGCCGGCCGATCCATCTCATCGTGAATTTCGCGGCGGGCGGCACCGGCGATATCGTCGCGCGGCTTGTTGGCAACAAACTCTCGAACGCACTCGGGCAATCGGTGGTGGTCGAGAACCGTCCCGGCGCCGGCGGCACCTTGGGCGCGCGCGATGTCGTCAACGCTCTACCTGACGGCTACACGCTTACCGTGGCGCAGACGCCAGAAATCGCCATTAATCCGTTTTTCATGAAAGATGCCGGTTACGACCCGCGCAAGGATCTGCAAGCGATTGCGCTTGCCGGGGTCGTGCCGCTTGCTTTGGTGGTGCCGGCCAACGCGCCGTATTCCACAATGGCGGAGTTCGTGAAATTTCTGCGCAGCCCAGGTCGGCCGGTGACCTTCGCTTCGGCCGGCATCGGCACGCCCGGCCATCTCGCCGGCGAATTGTTGAAGCTCAAGCTCAACAACAATCTAACGCATGTGCCCTATAAGGGCGCCGCTCCGGCCTTGAACGATGTCGTCGGCGGCCATGTCGATTTCTATTTTCCCGGATTTCCCGCCGCCGTGCCGCTGATGCAAGGCGGCAAGGTTAAGCTGCTCGCCGTATCGACGAAAAAGCGCGCAAGCGCGGCGCCGGACGTTCCGTCGGTTGCCGAAACCACCGGAATTGCCGAATTCGATTTCGCCCTGTGGGTCGGATTTTTTGGGCCGCGCGCGCTGCCGATGGACTTCGCCAAGCGCCTGAACACGGCGATCAATCAGATCCTGCTCGAGCCCGAGATGAAATCGCGATTACAGGATGACGGCGCCGAGGTTTCGGCGCTGTCGATCGACGAATTCTCTGGCTTTGTTCGCGCCGAAATCGCCAAATATCAGGCGATCATCGCCGCCGCCGACATCAAGGCAGAATGAGTCGCGCTTTGCCGGTTAGACCCGCGCCGAGCGCGCCATGCCCCAGCGATAGATCGTGGCGCGTTCGATCGAGCCGAACACCAACCGTTCGGTGACAAAGCCGATAAAACCGATCACGATCAGCGACGCCAGCATCACGTCGGCATCAAGGAATTCCTTGGCGTCGAAGATCACCCAACCCAGACCCCAATCGGAGCCCGCCAGCATTTCGGCGCCGATCACCGCGATCCACGAGCGCAGGAAGGATTGGCGTAAGCCAGCAATGATGAAGGGCGAGGCGCCGGGGATAATGACCTTCCAGAACAGCGTGTGTTCGTTCGCGCCCATGGCGCTGGCCGCGCGCAGCCAGATCGGGTTCACCGCGCGCACGCCCGACCAGGTATTGAGCAGCATCGGGAATAGCGCGGCATAGAATACGATGAGCACGCTCACGGTATTGCCGAGCCCAAACCACAGGATGAACACCGGCACCCAGGCCAGCGATGGAATCGGCATCAACGCGCTCATAAGCGGCAGCACGAAATTTTCAACCGGCCGGAACCGGCCCATCAGCACGCCCAAGGGCAAGCCAATCGCAACGGCAAAGGCAAAGCCGATCACCACGCGATAGAGCGTCGCGGCGGCGTGCAGAAGCATGGTGCCGTCGGCGAGCGATGCAAAAAGCGTATGCGCGATATCGCCGAGCGTGGGCGTCAGGGCTTGGGGGAAATAGCCGCTGCGTGCGAGCGCGTCATAGAGCGCCGCAGCGATAATCAGCGTCAACGCGCCGCGCCGCAATGAGCTCGATCGCTCCGACCATGCACGCGCTATCGTCATGTCATCATGCCCCAGCGCACGACCGTGAAATTTTCCAGCGGCTGAAAGACGAGTTTCTCGAGCCCAAGCCCGATTAGCGCGATCACCGCGATACCGGCCAGCATCACGTCGGTATTGAGAAATTCCTGCGCGCCGAAAATCAGCCAGCCCAAGCCCCAGGGCACGGCCGCGAGCATCTCAACCGCGACCAGAATGCGCCAGGCCTGGGCGAGACCGAGCCGAAGGCCGGTCACGATATAGGGCAGCGCGCCCGGCAGGACGACATGGCGAAACAGGCGGCGATCGTCGGCGCCCATCGCTTGCGCCGAACGCAGCCAGATCTCCTTCACCGCCTTCACACCGGTCCAGGAATTGTAGATGACTGGAAAGGCGGAGACGAAAGCGACCAGCGCGATGGCGGGAATATTGCCCGGCCCGAACCACAACAGAAATAACGGTGCGTAGGCGAGACCAGGAATGGGAGCGCCGATACTCACGAGCGGCAATAAAATATCTTCCGCCCGGCGCGAGCGCCCCATGAGCACACCCGCCGCGATGCCGACGCATGCGGCCAGCGCGAAACCGGCGGTGAGCCGGACGAGCGTGTCGAAAGCGTGATGCGGCAGAACGCCACTGGCGCTGAGCCGCACCAAAGCCGCGGCGATCGATTCCAACGGCGGGAAGAACTGGACAGGGAAAATGCCGAGATGCGCTACGGCCTCCCACAGCGCGCCGACCACGATAAAGGGATAGGTATTGCGCCAGGCGCGGCGAAAGAAGCGGCTGTCACGGGAGCCGGCCGCAGCGAAACGTCCACTCTCGACGACATCATGCATCACCTTGCGAGCATAGTGTCATTGGCGATCGGCCGACAAGGCTCGCGTCCGCTGCGACGTTGCAGCAGTCGCGCGTTGGTGTTTGAGCATGATCCTTTCGGAAAACCGGTATCCACTTTTCCGGATCATGCTATAGGACATCGCGATAACGCAAAGGAGCTTGGCAATGGTGACAGGCAAGACTCTGAAGATCGGATGGATCGGCATGGGCCGCATGGGATTTCCCATGGCCGAGCGGCTCATCAAAGCTGGCCACGATGTATCGATCTGGAATCGCACCCGCGCCAAGGCGGAGCCACTTGCGAAAATCGGTGGCAAAGTCGTCGATCGCCTGGCGGATCTGAAATCGGTCGACGTGCTGTTCTCGATCGTCGCCACCGGCCCCGACGTGCAGGACGTGCTCTACGGCAAGGACGGCGTTGCCGCCGGCAGCGGCAGAATGCCGCCGGTGGTCGTCGATTGCTCCACCATTGCGGTGGAGGAGTCGGCGGTGATCCGCAACAAGCTCGAAGAGCTCGGCGCCGATTTCGTCGCCTCCCCGGTCAGCGGCAATGCCAAAGTCATCAAGGCCGGTCAGCTCTCGGCCGTCGTCTCGGGCGTTGAAGCCGCGTGCAAAATCGCCATGCCCTTGATCGAGGTCTTCGCTCCGCGCGGCGTATCCTATGTCGGAGAGGGCGAATTGGCGCGCGTCTGCAAGATCGCGCACAACGTGATGCTCGGGGTCGTGATCGAAAACCTGATCGAGATCACGCTGCTCACGAACAAGATGGGCGTGCCACGGCACGCATTTCTTGCCTTTCTCAATAACGGCGTGATGGGCTCGATGTTTACCCGCTACAAATCTTCCGCGCTGGTCAATCTCGACTGGACGACGACATTCACGCCGGAGCTAATGCGCAAGGACCTCGATCTCGGACTAGAGCTTGGCCGTGAAATGGATGTGCCGATGCCGGTCACGGCGGCGACGCGTGAAGTGCTGCAGAGCCATTTCGGCGCCGCGATGCTGCAAAAAAACCCGCAAGACTATCTGCAGAAGGATTTTGCCGCGCTTGCCGAGACCATGGCGCTCGCCGCCGGGATGAAGCTTGTGAGCGAGAATAAGAACGTGCCGACCGGCCTGGAGAGCTAAAGCGAAATGATTTTGGGTTTATTCGGTATTTCGCTTTAGCTTGTTATTTGAGCATGATCTTTTCCGAAAACCGGTGTCCACTTTTCGGGATCATGCTTTAACGCCGAAACCAACAAGAACGAATTGGGAAGTAGAGAAAAATCATGCGTGTGAAGCGGTCCAGAATTTCTGTATTAATTTCTGTTCTTCTGGCCGCAGCACTGAGTCTTGGCGCGGCCTTGATAGTCGCGGTCGTTATCGCGCTTACTCTGCCGTTCTCCGGCCCGGCATCGGCCGATCAAGCCTGGCCGACACGGCCGGTGAAATTCATTCTGACGCTCGGTCCTGGCAGCGGCTCCGACATCGGCGCGCGCTTATTTGCGGATCGGCTAGGGCAGCGATGGGGTCAGCCGATTGTGGTCGAGAACCGGCCCGGCGGCGACGGCATAGTCGCAATCAATTCATTCGTCAGCGCGCACGACGACCATCAATTGCTATTCTCTCCGACCTCCTCCTTTACCGCGCACCCGTTCCTCCACGATCACCTGCCATATAAGCCGACCGACTTGCTGCCGATTGCGCGCGTCTCCAACACCATTATCGCGATCTCCGTGCCGGCGAGCCTGAACGTCAATTCGGTTGCGCAATTGATGGCGCTTGCCCGCGCGGAGCCGGGCAAGCTCAACTGGGCCGGCGTAACCGGCGCACTCGATTTCATTTTTGCCGGATGGCTAAGGCGTGAAGGGCTGGATATCGCGAAGATCGCCTACAAGAATCCGGTCGACGCCGCCAACGATTTGGCCGAGGGGCGCGTGCAAGTTTATGAATCGGCGCTGGCAATCATCCGGCCGCAGCTGCAAACGGGCAAGGTCAAGCTCTTGTGCGTCACCAACACCGTGCGTGCGCCGACCGAGCCCGATCTGCCCACCGTGCAGGAGGCCGGCCAACCGGCACTGACGATCGACGGCCTGGTCGGCCTGTTCGGCCCAAGCGGCATGCCGCTCGCGCTGCGCCAGCACATTGCCGCCGATATTCGCACGGTCGCCGACGACACGATCAAACAACGGCTGGCGACGACGGGTCAGCTTCTCAATGTCGGCGGCCCGGACGAATTCGGCAAATCGATCGAGGAGCAGCGCGCTCAGGTCGCGGCATTCGCCAAGGAACTTGGCATCGCCGAGCTGCCGCAGGATTAAGGGCGCATACTCATAAGTTGAGGTCAACGAGCAATGGTTCGTCCGCTTTCAGGGCCAAAGCGGACGTCGCTTCGACTGCGCTGAAAATGGCGCTTAATAAACCGTTTGCGACATGAACGGATCGAGATCCTGCTGTCCAACTAGAGTTGCGTTCTCGCCAACCTCAACACTGCAAAGTAGGAATCCGCGGATATTGCTGATTGGCACCGAGCTGATGTGCCGTCGGCAATGAGCGCACGAATTCTCGGTGCAGGCGTCAGATTCCTACGGCGTCTGAATGTCGGTCTGCACGCTGACCGTCATCAGCCACTGGCCGTTGCGCCTCACCCAGACGCGGGCGGCGCGATAGGGCGGACGGGAATTGTCCGGAACCATCTGCGTTGTGATCATCGCCGCCGCATCGCCGTAAACCGAAAGGTGCACGCCCTGGAGTTCGCCGACCGTTACCGGACTTCCGGCTTGTTTCTGCCGCTCGATCGCGGCGATGCGCGCCGTCTTGTCGATTGGAGCGTAGCCCGAGCGATAGAGCATAAATTCGTCGGCCACGTGTTTCGACCATTCCTGGGCATCGTGGGCGATGCTCGCCTTCTCAATCACCAGAAATGCATTGAGAACATCTTGCTCGGCCGGCGAACGCACCCGATAGGGCATGGTCTGACAAGGATTGGTGCATTCGATGGCTTTGCCGTCATCCGGCGAAGACGCCGATGCTGCGAGCGCCGCGCCATCCGCGAGCACGACATTCTGCCGGGCCAGAGCGCGCCAAGCGCCTCTCTGCTTGACCCAAATATCAAGAAAAAATGCCGTGTTGCCGTCTGCCGACTTGCGGTCGCCGGCGACCGTCGCAAGGAGACCGTACATCGTCATTTTGGGATCGCCGGCCGGCGCCGCAGACAGATTTTTCAGATCGGCAAGAAATTCGCGGCGCGAATAGGCCCTGCCGGCTTCATCGGTATAGCTGAATTGCAGTGACAGGAGCCGGCGCGCCATGGATCGGTCGGCGGTGCGCATGGCGTCGGCAAGCGCGCGATCGGCCGCCGCCACGAATTCCTCGGCTGACTGCGCGCGCGTTCGAATAATATGCGCGGTGACGAGGCTCGCGGCCAAAAGCGCCAGAGCGAGACGCCGCACAGCTCGCCGGCTGGCCAACTCCATGGCCCGACGCATCCCCCTACCCCACCAATTGCCGTTCCGGTCGCCATTACCTCACGTGGCACAATGGCACTTTCCGCCGCTGCCGCTCAAGCCGCCACTCGCCATCGCGACGCCCGGTCGCAGGCGCGAAAAAACCGATAACCTGCAAATGACGTCAGCGGTGATGGTGATAGTGATGGTGGTAATGCGCGTGACGGCGTTTGCCAGAAGGCTCGCCGCGCATCGCCACCCGGCACGCTTCACTCAGCTGCGACGACTTCGCCTTCATGCAGGCCGTGACCCTCGCCACGTCGGGAATAACATCGGAACAAAGCCGCATCGCGTCGGGCGTGCATGCCTGACGGGTGGCGTCGCTGCCTTGGGCAGCCGCGCCATCGAGACGGCAGAAAAGCACAACGGGCAACATGAGTACGCAGGCCAAGTGAACAATCCGCATGTCTTCCCTCAAGGTTTGGCGATTGTTGTTGCGCGGCGGACGCCGATCGCGCGCCACCTGCTCGACGAAAGGTGGCGAAAGTACGATCTAGCGGCAGCGCACCACGCCCGGTACCAAACTGGCGTGTTGTAGGAAAAACAGGGTACAGCCCGCGGTCGGCAATTCCTCCTACCCGGCGTCAATTGCGGAGAAGAAGGTGGTTGAGCGGCGTGCGACGAATCCCCAGATCATTGAGTAGCGCCTCGTTGCGGCTTGGAGAAGCTTGGAGAAACAGCATGACGAGAATACTACGGAGCGCGGTCGCCGCCGCCCTGTTGCTGGGTGGAACTTCGCTCGCGACGGCAAAAATCCGAGGGGCGGCAGGTGCGCATAGCAATCCTGTCCATCCCGGCATCAGTGAGACCGCGCCGCGTCCGACCGCAGCGAACCCGTACTACCGCTTGTCCGATCCGTACTACGGCGATTCCGATCCGTATCATGGCTTGTTCGACTACTTTGCCGTGCCGCCTTACAGTCCGGGTTACACCTACGGCCACGTGAGAATGCCGCCGCGGTGACGCCGCGGCCTTCGGGCTCGTGACCAATCCGCCGTTGAGCAACCAAGCTTGCGTTGATGAGAACACAGGTCGTCATCATTGGCGCCGGCCCGGCCGGGCTGTTGCTGGGTCAGCTCCTCCACAAACGCGGCATCGAGAACGTCATCCTGGAGCGGCAGACCGCCGACCACGTGCTTGGCCGCGTGCGCGCCGGCGTCATCGAGCAGGTCACGATGGATCTGTTGGAAGAGGCCGGCGTCGGCGCCCGGATGCATGCCGATGGTCTCATCCACGAGGGCGTGCAGATCTGCGTCGACGGCGCGCGCCATCGCTTGTCATTCAAGGAGCTGACCGGCAAGACCGTGATGGTGTACGGCCAGACCGAAATCACCAAAGACCTCATGGACGGCCGCACGAACGCCGGTGCTCCAACAATCTATTCGGCACAGGATGTGGCTTTGCGCGACATTTCCGGCGAGCGGCCGCGCGTGACTTACCGCGCCGGCGGCAACGTCCATGAGATCGCGTGCGACTTTATCGCCGGCTGTGACGGGTTTCACGGCATCAGCCGCAAGAGCGTGCCGGCGCGCGCGATTAGCAGCTACGAGCGGGTCTATCCGCTGGGGTGGCTCGGCATCCTGTCGGATACGCCGCCGGTATCCGAGGAACTGATTTATGTACGCCATCCGCTTGGTTTTGCGCTGTGCTCGATGCGCTCGCCAACCCGCAGCCGTTACTATCTGCAATGCAGCCTGGCCGAAGACCTCGAGTCGTGGCCGGACGAGCGGTTTTGGGAAGAGCTCAAGCCGCGGCTCGACGATGAAGCGCGCGAGCGCTTGGTGACCGGACCCTCGATCGAAAAAAGCATCGCGCCGCTGCGCAGCTTCGTGGCCGAACCGATGCGCTTCGGCCGTTTGTTTCTCGCCGGCGATGCCGCCCACATCGTGCCGCCGACCGGCGCCAAGGGTCTTAATCTCGCGGCGAGCGATGTGCGTTATCTGTCGCGGGCGCTGATCGAACACTATGAGGACAAATCGGACGCCGGCCTCGACCATTATTCGGCGCGCGCGCTGGCGCGGGTGTGGAAAGCAGAGCGTTTTTCTTGGTGGATGACCATGACCCTGCACCGGATATCCGACAACCCGTTCGATCATCAATTGCAATTGGCCGAACTCGATTATTTGTTTCGATCCAGGGCCGCCGCCACGGCGTTCGCCGAAAATTACGTGGGCCTGCCGTATTAAAGCCTGATCCCGAAAAAGCCTGTCCGCTTTGTTGCAAAAACAGACATCGCCGCTGGATCGAGCGGGGCCCAATCATCGTCACTTTCGCAGCGGGGCGTAGAAGACGCTGTCGATCTCCACGATATCGTCGTCAAACAGACGTTGAACCTCGACCATCGTGCGCGGCGGATATGGCGGCTTGGCCCAGAGTTCTGCTTGCGCCTTGTCCACCATGGGCGCGTACCGGTGCAAGTCGCTGACATAAACGGTCAGCCGCACACAATCCTGCAGGCTCGCCCCCTCCGATTGCGCAATCAACCTGATGTTGAGCAATGCCTGTCGAATACGGCCTTGCGGATCTTGCACCAACTTGTTGGTCGCCGGATCAATGCCCTGCATTCCGGCCACAAAGATGAAGTCGCCGGCGCGCGCTCCCAGACTCCAGGTACCCTCCGCTTTTATTGCGCCGGCAGGATCAAGGGTTTTGACACCGTTCGGAGATGCGGACTGTGCGAGGGCGAAACTTAACGCCATAACCGTTGCCATCACGCCGGCAAGAGTTAACCGCTGCAACATCGCATCCTCCTTGATTCGATAGAACGCAAAACGCGCGGCTGGCGTTTGGTCGATCGCGGCCGCCGTTGCGTCAATTCGCTTTCGTGCCGGCGAAGTTCACTACCTTGGCCCACTTTTCGGTTTCGGTGGCGATGAAGGCGGCGAACTCGCCGGCCGAGCCGCCGCCCGGGCCGACGCCCAATTCGGCAAGCCGCTTTTTAATTTCGGGATCGCGTAGCGCGTCGTTGATCTCTCTGTTGAGAAGATCGACGACACCAGTCGGCGTATTCTTCGGCGCCGCGATCCCATACCAGCCGACAGCCTCGAATCCGGGCAGAAACTCAGCCATTGCGGGCACGTCGGGCAAGACCTCCTGCCGCGCCGCCGTGGTCACGGCGAGCGCCCGCAATCTGCCGCTCTTGATATAACCAAGCGAGGCCGGCACCACGCCGAACATGATCTGCATTTGACCGCTGAGCAAATCCGGAATCGCCGGCGATTCGCCCTGATAGGTCACGCTCACGACCTCGACGCCGGCCATCATCTTGAAAAGCTCGCCGGCGACGTCGAGCGGCGTCCCCTTGCCCGCAGTCGCCATGTTGATCTTGCCGGGATTGGCTTTGGTGTAAGCGATCAATTCTGGGACCGCTTTTGCCGGCAGCGACGGAGTAGCGACCAACACCAGCGGGATACGGCCGATCAGCGCAACTGGGGCGGCATCGCGAATGAAATTGTAATTCAGATTCGGGTAAAGCGACGCATTGATGGCGTTAGCCGACATGGCGACGAGCAGCGTATGGCCATCGGGCGCCGCCCGCACGGCGAATTCGGTGCCGATATTGGCGCTGGCGCCTGGCCGGTTTTCGATCACGAACGGCTGTGGCAGGTGTTCTGAAAGCCACTGGCCGAGCAAGCGCGCCACGATATCGGGCGAGCCTCCGGCAGGAACGGTGACCACGACATGCACCGGCCGGGTGGGATAGTTCTGCGCGGCGGCCAGACGTGAACCAAACGGTTGCGATACGAGCGGCAGTGTGGCCGCGCCGACGGCGCATCGCCAAATCTGCCGCCGCGACAAGATCATCAGTAGGCCTCGATTGTTGTGTTGTCCTCGCGTTCAAGCCCCAACGCGCCGACGCATCATGCCAAGGAGCCCGCGCGGGAAGAACAGCACGACGAGAATGAAGATCACGCCGACAAACGACATCCAGTTCACCGTCATCGACGAGATGTAATCCTGCAGCATCACAAACACCGCCGCGCCAAGGAGCGGTCCCCAGAAGGTGCGCATCCCCCCGATAACGGTCATGACCACGAAATAGCCCGACAGCGAATAATGCAGGGTCAGCGGGTCGGCGAAATTATTGAGCAGCGCGTACAGCGTGCCGGCAAGCGCGGTGAAGAAACACGAGATCGAGAACGACAGCCAGATGTGGCGCTCGACCGGAATGCCGAGGAATCGGGCCCGCCGCTCGTTCTCGCGAATTGCCAAGAGCGTGCGGCCAAATGGCGATCGCAACAGAAAGCCCATCAAACCCACCGCGACGGCGAAGATCGCCAGCAGGAAGTAATAGAAGGTCATGCCGCCTTCGGTGATGTCCAGCACGAACGGCGGAATTCCGATCGCCTCGCGATGGAAGTCGCGCAAGCCGTCGAACCCGCCGGTGACGCTGTTCCAGCTATAAGCGAGGTAGTACCAGAGTTGGCCAAACGCGATGGTGCACATCGCGAAATAGACGCCGCGGCGCCGCACGATCAAAAGTCCGAACAAAGTGCCGGCCAGTCCGCCGAGCAGCGTGCCGGCCGCCATCGCAGCCGGCGTCGAGTGCGCGAGATAGCGCAATGTCAGTCCGGCGCCGTAAGCGCCCAGCCCGAAATAGGCCGCATGCCCAAAGCTCAGTACGCCGGTGAACCCGAGCAGCATGTTGAGCCCCATGGCGGCGAGCCCGAACACCAACACACGTCCGGCAAGTGCGGTATAACCGCCAAGGAGCGGCAGCCACAGCGGCACCGTCAGTAGCGCCGCCCATACCGCGATCAGGATGACGGTCTTGCGGCTGACGCTGCGATCCTCGCCTGCGGCGACGACGGCCGTGCTCATGACATCATGCCTTCCTCGCCGATCAGCCCACGCGGGCGTAACAGCAGCACCGCCATCATGATCGCGTAGATGACTGCCTCGCTCGCGGCCGGATAAAAGGCGGTGGTCAAAGCGGCCGCCATCCCAATCAACAATCCGCCAAACAAGGTGCCGATCAGGCTGCCGACGCCACCCACAATGATGGCGATGAAGCTCGGCATCAGAAGGTCGTCGCCCATGTTCGGATTAAGCCCGATCTGACCGGCGGCAAGAACGCCGCTCAAACCGGCCAGGAGGCAGCCGACGGCGAAATTGAGCGTCCGCAAATGCCGCACGTTGACGCCTAGCGTCGCCACCGTTTCCAGGTCGAAGGTGCCGGCGCGGATGCGCAGCCCGACGCGGGAATAGCGCAGGAAGGCGAACAGGCCGATCACCGTCACGATGACGATCGCCACCATGAACACGCGGTACCAGGTGATGAAGAACAGGGTCGAGGTGATTGGTTGCGCCAAAACGGCCGGCAATCCCATCGGCAAACCGTTCGGCCCCCAGATATAACGCGCGCCATCTTGCAGTACGAAAGCAAGGCCGAAAGTCAGGAGCAGGCTGTAGACTGGATCGCGATTGTAAATTCGCCGGATCATCAGCCGCTCGACGATTACGCCGATGAGTGCGGTGAGTAGCGGCGAGATCAAGAGCGCGCCCCAATAACCCAGCACCGGCGACAGCGTGAAGGCGAGATAACCGCCGAGCGCCAGGAAATTCCCGTGGGCGAAATTGATGACGTTGCTCAGATTGAGAATGAGCGAAAGCCCGAGCGCCATCAGCACGTAGAAAGCGCCGATGATCAGGCCGTTGGTGACGTTAAACAAAATGACTTGCGCCATCTGCCCCCCTCGCGCCCCCCTTTGCGCCGCCTTCACGCCCCTTTCGTCACGCGCGATCGCAATTCGGCGAAGTAACCCGGCCCCCTCCCCAACCCTCCCCCGCGAGCGGGGAGGGACGGTGAGGAAATTGCTTCGCCGCTTCCGCCTCCGCGTTAGAACACGATCGGTTTGCCGCGCGTGCGAAAGATCACGTGTGAAGTCACGTGGGCTGCACCATCTTGCAGCCGGTCTCAGCCACCGAGCCGGCCGCTTCTTCACCTGACACCAAAGCCGCGACCGTGAACACATCGTCGGCGCCGGACTTCGGCGGATGGGCGCTGCCGACGAATATATTCGGCATCAATTCATGATCGCCGGCGCGGTAACGCACACGGCCTGGCTGCAGAGCGACGTCCGGCGGCAGTTCCAGATCTTCCAGCGCCAGCGCGAGCTTCGGACCATCGAGCGATTTTGCCTTATCTGCGGCAAGGCGGACCGAATGCATCGATACGTAACCGAACCAATCGCGTGCCGTCGGCGTCTTGTTCACGGCAGCGCGGTAGTCGGCGACGAATTTCACGACTTCGGGCACGTCGGGCTGATTCCACCACCACTCCATGTCCCACCAGCCGGTCTGCGCTTCCGGCGGGCAGCCTTTGACGCTTTCCAGCTCAAACAGCCCGCCGCCGAGCGCCATCTCCTTCTGCATTCCGAACTGGGTGAACTGCTTCATGCAATTGATCTGCGTCAAGCCGCCCATATTGTTGAGCAGCACATTGGGTTTGTAGGCCTTGGCCTTGATCAGCGTGCCCGAGAAATCGGTGTTGTTGATCGGCAGCATATCGCCGTCATAGGTGCCCCCGGCGTTGGTCAGCGCTTTGACGAAAGCCTCCTGCAAGGTGTGGCCATAGGCATAATCGGGCGTAATGAAGAACCATTTCTTGCCGAACCGTTTGACCAGTTCGGGCGTCACTGCGTTGGCCTCCATGGACGTCGTGTTGCAAACGCGAAACACATTCCATTTGCAATTGGTGCCGGTGATCGGATCAGTGTGGCCGCCCGGCACGATGTGAAACACTTTCTTCTCGTTGGTCACCTGCGACATTGCATAAGCAATACCCGAGTTCACGTCGCCGAGGATCACATTGACATTGTCGCGGTCGATCAATTTGCGCGTCTTCTGCACGCCGGTGCCGACGTCATTCGCCGAGTCCTCGACGAGAAGCTGAACCGGACGGCCGAGGATGCCGCCCTTTTTGTTGATTTCGGCTTCGGCATATTTGGCGCCGTCCACCTCGCTTTGCGCCAGGGCCGCGAGCACGCCAGTGAGCGGGTTGACCATTCCGATTTTGACCGGTTCGTCGCCGCGCGCGGTGAGGATGAATGGCGCACCAATGGCTTGACTGGCGCCGAGTGCAAGACCTGTGTGGATAAACGTGCGACGGTGTACCGGCTTTAAGATCTTCGGCATGTTCAAGCTCTCCCCTGGTCACACTTTGCTGGTGTCACACTTTGATGGTTTTGCCTCGCTAGGCCGCCGTGGAAAGATCGCAGCATTCACGGCGCGCCGCGGCCGGCTCCAACCCGGAAGGCGCGGCTTTGAGCGAATATCTTCCACCCCGCTTATCGCCCGGTCAAGAAGAGGCTCCCGACGGAAATTCCGTGCATCACCTGCGCGCTGGTGTCGGTTCACGCAGGACAAACCGCGTATGAATGCGCAGCGCGGTGCTACGCCGTCCGCGCCTTGTTCCGCGCCTTGGCCTGCTCGGCGAGAAAGCGCGACAGCCGGCTGCGCACTGCGTCAGCTTCGTTCGCGGTCCATGTCCGAAAGCCCTCGCCGGTTTTCATGCCAAGCTTGCCGGCCTTGACCTTGTCGCGGAGGAACGGGTGCGGCCCTGCCGTGCGGTCGAGGTCGCTATAAAGCACCTCGGCGATGTCGAGGGCGAGGTCCAGGCCGACCAGGTCGGACTGCTCCATGGGACCGAGCATGGCGGTGCGCGCGCCGAAGCCTTCGCGCACGACGGTGTCGATCGTCTCGGCATCGCACACACCCGCCGCGACCAGCGCGATGGCTTCGCGTTTCATCGCGTGCTGAAGGCGGTTGCCGACAAATCCCGGGATGTCGCGGCGGACATGCACCGGCACTTTTCCGGCTCGGCGCAGCAGTCGCATGGTTCGCTCCACGACATCACTGCCGGTCTTTTCGTTTTGAATGACTTCGACCAGCGGCACCAGATGCGGCGGATTCCAAAAATGCGTGCCGACCATCCGTTCGCGATGGGTGAGATGCCGACCGATCTCGGTCGACGGAATCGCCGAACTGTTGCTGGCGAGTATGGTGGTCGGCGCGACCAGTTTTTCGATCGCGGCGAATATTTGCTGTTTGAGCGGCAGCTTCTCCGGCGCGGCTTCAAAAACCCAATCGGCGCCGCGCATCGCGGAATCAAGCGAGTCGTGCGCTGCAATTCGCGTTAGCAGCCGCGGATCCTCCCCGAGCAATTCAACGATCGCGCGCAGGCGCTGCGGCAGCGAGTTGCGCACATCGGGAAAAGGTTCAAACACATTGACGTGATGACCGACGGCAGCGAACAAATAAGCGATGCCGTGGCCCATCAGGCCGCCGCCGACCACGCCAATTTTTTGTTCTGTGTGTTTGTCCATTTTTTCCTCGAACAAATAAACCGTCGGAACTGCACTGACGCTGGAACGTTGAATGAGCAGCGTTCAGGTGACCCAACCCGCAGAGGAGGAGAAGGTCATGCCCGCCCTGCTGTGGGTCGCATTCTGGTCGTCGCTGATGGCGACTGCCGCCTGCTTCGGTGAGATGTCACGCGCCGTTTCGCTTGACAAGCGTGAGGGCGGCAGCTCGGGCAGCTCGTCGGACGCGTAGTCATTTCCACTGATTTCCGACTTTGCGAAAGAGGTATCGCTGCGGCCATGCGGCCGTCGGCATGGTTGCCGTGGTGTTAAACGGCATTCTTGTGGCCTGTCAAAGCAAGCGGAGCAGGCGCTGGCGCCGGTTGGCTTTTCGCCGGCCGTTTCGGCGTTTTGCTTGACATTTTGCTTGGCCATGTTGCGAACCGGGCATCCCGCCGGTATGTATACGCGCGCTTTGGCGCCGGTCCGGTAACGACATGGGGGCCGGCGCATTTTGCATCGGATGAATGAAGGTCCGGCGCACAGTTCGCTTCCATAGCTCGACACCACGACCGTATCGACCCCAATGGCTCGCCTCGTGATGAAATTCGGCGGAACTTCGGTCGCCGATCTCGACCGCATCCGCAACGTCGCGCGCCACGTCAAGCGCGAGATCGACGCCGGCAATGAGGTGGCCGTCGTGGTCTCGGCGATGTCCGGCACCACCGATCAGCTCATTACGTGGTGCGAGGAGGCGCTTCAGCAGCGGCGCATTTTTGATGCCCGCGAATATGATGTGGTTGTCGCCACCGGCGAGCAGATCACCGCCGGACTGCTCGCGATCGTGCTCCAGGACCTCGACATCAATGCGCGCTCCTGGCAGGGCTGGCAGCTGCCGATCGCAACGACCGAGGTGCACGGCTCGGCGCGAATCCTCGACATCAATGCCGAGGCATTGGTCCGGCGTTTCACGGAACGCAAGGAAGTCGCCGTCATCACCGGGTTTCAAGGCATCCACCGCGACAGCGGCCGCATCACCACGCTCGGGCGCGGCGGCTCGGACACTTCGGCCGTGGCGATTGCGGCGGCGATCCGCGCCGATCGCTGCGACATTTATACCGACGTCGATGGCGTCTATACGACCGATCCGCGGGTCGTGCCGCGCGCGCGGCGGCTCGAACGTGTCGCCTTCGAAGAAATGCTGGAGCTCGCCTCGCTCGGCGCCAAGGTCCTGCAGGTGCGTTCGGTCGAACTTGGGATGGTGCACAATGTGCGCATCTTCGTGCGCTCGAGCTTCGATCCGCCGGAAAAAATCAATCCGCACGACAACCCACCCGGAACACTGATCTGCGACGAGGGGGAAATCATGGAGCAACACACCGTCACCGGCATCGCCTTCTCGCGCGACGAGGCGCAAATCTCCGTCCGCGAAGTTCTGGACAAGCCGGGAGTCGCGGCCGCGCTTTTCGGACCGCTCGCCGAGGCCAACGTCAATGTCGACATGATCGTTCAGAATGTCTCAGGCGACGGCAAGACAACCGACATCACCTTCACGGTGCCAGCCTCGGATTATCAACGATCGCTGGATGTGATCGCCAAAGCCAAGCGTGCGATCGGTTACGCCCGGCTCGACGGCGCCACCGATGTCGCCAAGATTTCGGTGATCGGCATCGGCATGCGCAGCCATGCCGGCGTGGCGGCGGAGGCATTCAAGGCCTTGGCCGAGCGGTCCATCAATATTCGCGCTATCACCACTTCCGAGATAAAGTTTTCGCTTTTGATTGACGCCGCCTTCACCGAACTCGCAGTGCGCACGCTGCATTCGCTGTATGGACTCGATAAAGCGGCCTGATCCGCCGCGTTTGCGTTGCGGCGCACAATAGCCTGATCCGTCATACCGCCGTCTTTGGCTTGCGGTTTGCATGCCGCATTCGATATAGGCTTTAGGACATTCGCTTTCGGACCTGATCTGGGCGAATTCCTCTTTGACGACGACCGGCGCGTCACGGGCTCCGCTCCGGTCATAGCCCGGCCCGAGGGACCTCACGCCATGCGTGGCGCGCTTGGTGGTCCGCGCGTGCTGTTGCGTCGGCTTCGCGAAGTCATGGCGGAGCCGGTCAGCGCGCAGGAGCGCCTTGACAAGATCGTGGTGCTGATCGCCGCCAACATGGTTGCGGAGGTCTGCTCCGTCTATGTGCTGCGCGTCGATTCCACCCTCGAACTCTATGCAACCGAAGGCCTCAATCGCGACGCCGTGCACCACACGGTCATGCGCTCCGACGAGGGGCTGGTCGGCTTGGTGGCCAGTCAAGCGAGCGCCATCAACCTGTCGAATGCGCAGGCGCATCCGGCGTTCTCGTACCGGCCGGAAACGGGCGAGGAGATTTATCACTCATTCCTCGGCGTGCCGATCCTGCGCGCCGGCAACATATTAGGCGTGCTGGTGGTGCAGAACCGGGCGCGCCGCACCTATTCGGAAGAAGAAGTCGAGGCGCTGCAAACCACCGCGATGGTGCTGGCCGAGATGATCGCCTCGGGCGAACTCTCGGCGCTGGCACTGCCGGGCGCCGAGCCTGCCGCGCGCCGTTCCGTTCATGTCAAGGGTTCGGCGCTGAGCGAAGGGATTGCGCTGGGGCATGTCGTGTTGCACGAGCCGCGCGTCGTGGTGACCAATTTCATCGCCGACGACGTGCAGAAGGAACTCTCGCATCTGAACTCGGCGGTGGAAAGCCTGCGCACGAGCCTCGACGAAATGCTCGAACACGGCGACGTGGTCGAGGGCGGCGAGCATCGCGACGTCTTGGAAGCGTACCGCATGTTCGCTTATGACCGGGGCTGGGTGCACAAGCTGGAAGAAGCGGTGATGACCGGACTCACCGCCGAGGCCGCGGTGGAGCGCGTGCAATCCGATACGCGGGCGCGGATGCTGCGGCAGACCGATCCGTTCCTGCGCGAGCGATTGCACGACCTCGACGACCTCGCCAATCGCCTGATGCGCCAGCTCACCGGCCGCGATCATGCGCCCTCACGCGAGAGTCTTCCGGAAAATGCCATTCTTGTGGCCCGTTCGATGGGCCCAGCGGCGCTTCTCGACTACGACCGCAAGCGCCTGCGCGGCCTCGTGCTCGAAGAGGGCGGCCCGCATTCGCACGTCACCATCGTGGCGCGGGCGCTGGGTATTCCGGCCGTCGGCAACATCGAAAACGCGACCGGCATCGCTGATCCCGGCGATGCGATCATCGTCGACGGGTCGGCTGGCGATCTACACATCCGCCCGCTTCCGGACATGGAAGCGGCCTATGCCGAGCGGGTCCGCCTGCGCGCCCGCCGGCAGCAACAATATGCGGCGCTGCGCGACAAGCCTTGCATCACCAGAGACGGCCAGGAAGTCGCGCTTTTCCTCAATGCCGGCTTGAGCGTCGACCTACCGCATATCGCCGACACCGGCGCGGGCGGCATCGGCTTGTTCCGCACCGAGTTGCAGTTCATGGTCGCGCCGAGCTTCCCGCGCACCAGCGAGCAGTATGCGCTCTATCGCGCGGTGCTAGATGCCGCCGGCAGCAAGCCAGTGACTTTCCGGACCCTCGATATCGGCGGGGACAAGTTGCTGCCCTATATGCGCAACGTTGAGGAGGAAAACCCCGCGCTGGGCTGGCGCGCCATCCGGCTCGGTCTCGACCGCCCCGGCTTGCTGCGCACGCAATTGCGGGCGCTGCTTCGCGCCGGCAGTGGACGCGCGCTCAACATCATGTTTCCAATGATTTCCACGGTGCAGGAATTCGATCAAGCCAGGGAGCTTGTCGAGCGTGAACTGACGCACCTTCGGCGCCACGGTCATAAACTGCCGGACCAAGTCGAGATCGGCAGCATGGTGGAGGTGCCGTCACTGCTCTATCAACTCGACGAATTGCTCGAGCGGGTCGACTTTCTCTCCGTCGGCTCGAACGATCTGGTGCAATTCCTTTACGCGATCGATCGCGGCAATCCGCGGGTGTCGGGCCGCTTCGATGCGATCTCGGCGCCGGTCCTGCGTGCGCTCAAAGACATTGCCGATAAAGCGCGCGCACACGGCAAGCCGGCGACGGTGTGCGGGGAACTCGCCTCGCAACCGCTCGGCGCATTGGCCCTCGTCGCCATCGGCTATCGATCGCTATCGCTCACCGCCTCTGCGGTCGGACCGGTCAAGGCGATGCTGCTCGACGTCGACTGCCGCAAGGCCGCCGCGTTCCTTTGCCCATTAGTGGACAAATCCCCAGGCGGCACGCCGATTCGCGCGCAACTTGAAAAGTTCGCCGCTGAAAGCGGCCTGCAAATCTAACCTTCGGCAAATCTAACCCTCGGCGCGGCGCAAGATGTTACCCGATCAAAAACTCGATGCCCTGATGACGCGCCATGCCGCATTGGAGCGCGATCTGTCCGCGGCTTTGCCAGCCGAAACCTATGTAAAACTATCGCGGGAATTCGCCGAGCTCGCTCCCGTGGTCGACGCGGTCAGATCATATCGCGCCGCGCAACGTGAATTGGACGACCTCACTGCGCTGATCGCCGACCCGACGACCGATCCGGAAATGCGCGCGATCGCGGAGTCGGAAAAACCGCAAGTCGAAGTGCGCCGCACCGCGCTCGAACAAGAATTGCGGCTCTCGCTGTTGCCAAAGGATGCAATGGACGAGCGCAATGTCATCCTCGAAATCCGCGCCGGGACCGGTGGCGACGAGGCCGCTTTGTTCGCCGGCAATCTGTTCCGGATGTACGAGCGCTATGCCGCCAACCAGCGCTGGAAAGTCGAGATCGTGGCTGCCAGCGAAGGCCCGATGGGCGGCTATAAGGAAATCATTGCCGAGATCCGCGGCCGCGGCGCCTTCGCGCGACTGAAATACGAGTCCGGCGTACATCGCGTGCAGCGCGTGCCCGACACCGAAGGCTCGGGTCGTATCCATACCTCGACGGCGACGGTCGCGGTGCTGCCGGAGGCGCAAGACCTGGACGTCGCCATCAACGATACCGATCTCAAGATCGACACGCTGCGTTCGAGCGGCGCCGGCGGCCAGCATGTCAACAAAACCGAATCGGCGGTGCGGGTGACGCATATTCCTTCGGGAATTGTCGTCATGATGCAGGAAGACCGATCGCAGCACCGCAACCGCGCCAAGGCGCTCGCCGTGCTGCGGACGCGGCTCTACGATCTCCAGCGACAGAAGCAGGATGCGGCGCGCGCCGCCGAGCGGCGGGGCCAGGTCGGAACCGGGGATCGCTCGGAGCGCATCCGCACCTATAACTATCCGCAAGGGCGGGTTTCCGATCATCGGATTAATCTGACCCTTTATAAATTGCCGCAGATTCTCGAGGGCGAAGCGCTTGGTGAAATCATCGACGCTTTGGTTGCGGAAAATCAGGCGGCGCAGCTTGCGGCGCAAGACGCGTGAGAAGTCGCGTGAGAAGCCGCGTGAGGACACGCTTGAGAATGCGACAAGCCGCTACTCCCGCCGCAGTCGAAGGCGGTACTGTTACCGATTGCCGGCGCGCCTGGGCCGCCAAATTTCGCGCCCGTGGCATCGATTCGCCGGAACTCGATGCGCGTGTACTGATCGGCCATGCGCTGGGCTTGGATCATGCCGCGCTGGCCGCGCGCGCCGAACAGCCGCTCTCGGCCGAACAACAAAGCGCAATCGCCGCGCTGGCGCGACGGCGATTGGCGCACGAGCCAGTGGCGCGGATTACCGGAACGAAGGAGTTCTGGTCGCTGCCGCTACGCGTGACCGGCGCGACGCTGGTGCCGCGGCCGGAGACCGAAACTATCGTCACCGCTGCGCTGCGCGCGCTCGACAGACGGGGGCCGCGTTCGCAGGCCTGGCGCATCGCCGATATTGGCACGGGCTCTGGTGCGATTGTGCTGGCGCTGCTCCGCGAACTGCCGAACGCCTTCGCGGTCGGCACCGACATCAGCGCGGCTGCGCTCGCGGTCGCCCGCGACAATGCACGCCGTCTCGACGTGAGCCGCGCCGCCTATGTCGTTTGCGACATGGCGTCTGCGCTGAGCGGTCCCTTTCACCTCATCGTCTCAAATCCGCCTTATATCGCCACCGGAGATCTCGATCGGCTTGCGCCTGAGGTGCGGCTGTTCGACCCGCACGCCGCGCTCGACGGAGGCGCCGATGGGTTGCATTGGTATCGGGCGCTGGCGGTGACGGCGGCGCCACTTCTGGTGCACAATGGCGTCCTGGTAGTTGAGCTGGGAAAGGATCAGGTGGAACCGGTTGCGGCATTAATGGCCGCGGCCGGGCTTGCGCCGATGGCGCCGCAACCCGATCTTAATGGCGTACCACGCGCCTTGATTGCAGAGAACGTTCGCGCGCTATGACGCGCAACATTGCAGGTCTGGATCGCAGGCCTGGATCGCAGGTCTGGATTGCAGGCCCCGGCAAACAGCCGCGAGGAATAAAAAAGCACTTGGAATATCGGCCAGAACCGACTAGCTTGCGGGCCACGGAATCGCCCTTGGATGAGGGCGCCGCGTTGCCTTGAACACCCGGAGCATAATTCTCCAAGAGGGCGGCAGCGCAGGTCAGGCAGAAAAAGCGAAGCTGAATAGCGAAAGCCGGATTGGACGGCATACAGGATCGCCAGATTCAGATCGTGCTCAGATCGTGACGCTTCATGGGTTCGGCGCGCACACACTTGGCGCGCGCTACGAAGAGATTTGCCGATGCCGTGCGATTTATCGAACTCGTGACGTTGGGACTGGAATAGAGACCGGAAATTAAGGTGGAAAATCTCGAGCGGCGTGCAGCCGCGCGACGGAATCTGGTGAACTTGGAGAGAATCGGCGGCAAAAGTGCCGTCGCAGTAAACGGGGGTTGGCGGAACAGCAAACCATGAGAAACGGTCAGAACAAACGCATGCGCGGTCGCAACCGCAAGGGTGGGCATCATCATCATCAAAATCCATTATCGCGAATGTACGAGTCCAATGGGCCGGATGTAAAAATTCGCGGTACGGCGTCTCATGTCGCCGAAAAGTACCTTCAGCTCGCCCGTGACGCGCAAAGCTCCGGGGATCCGATTGCAGCAGAAAATTATTATCAACACGCCGAGCACTATTTCCGCCTCATCGCTGCGGCGCAGGAGCAGCTCCGGCAGAATCAGCCCTATTACCAACAGCAGCAACCCGGCGAGATGCGCGCTGCCGATGACAGCTACGACGACGGCGATGGTGAGCAGCCTCACGTCGGCGGCGAGCCGTTCGCCCCGCGCGAGCCACAGCCATACTATCCGCGCGAGCAACATCACAATCAGCAGCACTATCAGCCACAACAAAATCAGCAGAATTTTCAGCCGCGGCCGCAGCAGGGTTCGGAGAACCAAGGCGACGTCGACCGCCTGCCATCGTTCATCACCGGTGCTCAGCCGCAGCAACAGCAGCCTTCGCACGGCAACAACGGGCCGCAAGGGCAAAACGGCCCGAACGGCTATGACGGACAGCAAGATCGCTTTCCGCTGCACCGACGGCGCCGACGGCATCGCGGTGGCGGTGGACCGCGCGACCACTCCATGGATCATTCCGTCCGCGGCGATGACGACGGATCGCCGTCCGGCTCGCATTCCGACGAATAAGCACGGCGAGCTGATATGACAGAGTAACCGGCCGGGCACTCGCCCGGCCGCGTTGTTTTGATATGCGCCTTACAACCCGCGCGGTGCCTTGGCCAGGCGCGCCAAAAACCAGATCGGCAGAACGATCACCGCGCCCAGCAGGAAATAACGCCACAGCCAGCGCACCGCATCGAATCCCATGTTCCAGATATGTTCGATGAGCCGCTCTACCGACTCGATGATATTCCAGGGATCAAGCCCGATGGCGGCGAGAATGACTCCGACCAGGATCGACAGCAGGATAAGCCGGCCGATCACCGCGAGCGGCGGACCGCCGAAAAAACGATGAATGAAGGGTTGGGACGTTCGCGAGTCCAGGGATTGAGTCATCGAAACCCTCCGTGGCTCAATTAGGCCTTCGTTGAGCCCGCCGCAAGCGGCGCCGGCCGGGTCTAGCGCCGGGCGTGCCGATGCATTGCCTGACATTGACCACTGGCGCTAAGTTGCGTCCGCCCCTTCGCTATAGGGCATCCCGAGGACCTTTCATGGCCAAAGCCGAAGACCGCGCGCTCGCGCCGAATGCGAGCCTCAACGATGATATCGGCGAGGAAGGGCGGCTGCGCATGTTCCGCATGCAGGTCGAAATTCGCGAGGCCGAGCAGCGTGCATTCGATCTGTTTCTGCAGAACCTGGTGAAGGGTACGAGCCATCTTTCGCTGGGCCAGGAGGCAGTCGCGGCCGGCTGCGCGGCGGCGATGAAGCCCGGCGACCTTTCGTTCTGCACCTATCGCGGTCACGCCCACACGCTCGCTCGCGGCGTCCCGATCGAGAAGGTGCTGGGCGAGCTGATGCAACGCGACAACGGATTGATGCGGGGTAAAGGCGGCTCGATGCATCTGACCTCGGTCGAGCACGGCGTGATGGGCTCCTACGCGATCATCGGTGCGCATTTGCCGATCGCCTGCGGCGCAGCGTGGCGCGCGCAGTACAAGGGACAGAAGGACGTGTCGGTTTGCTTCTTCGGCGACGGCACGACCAATATCGGTGCTTTTCACGAAGCGCTGAATTTCGCGGTGGTCTGGAAATTGCCGGTGATCTTCGTCTGCGAGAACAATCTGTACATGGAATACACGCCGATCGGCGATGTCACCGCGGTGCCGAATCCGGCCGCCGACCGGGCCGCCGCCTACGGCCTGCCGCGCATCGTGATCGACGGCAACGACGCCGATATCGTCTATCGCACCGCCGCGTCGGCCTACGAAAAGGCGCGCGCGGGCGGCGGCCCGTCGCTGATCGAGTGCCTCACCTATCGGTACAGCGGGCATTCGCGCGCGGACCCGGCCAAATACCGCCCTGAAGGCGAGCTCGAGAAATGGAAAGAGCGCGATCCGATAAAAATCTATCGTGAGCGCCTGAAGCAGTTCGGCGTCAGCGAGGACATCATCGCCGGCATCGAGCTTTACGCAAAACGGCGCGTCGACGAAGCCACAGAGAAATGCAAGGCGGCGCCACCGCCGGCGCTCGACATTCTCACAACCGATGTCTATGCCGACGGAGGCTTCGCATGGCGGAATTGACCTACCGCGAAGCGGTGGCCCGCGGCATCGCCCAGGAGATGGCGCGCGATCCCGACGTGGTGTTTCTCGGCGAGGACATCGGCAAGGCAGGCGGCGTGTTCAAGGCGACTGTCGGTCTCTACGAACAGTTCGGGCCGCTGCGCGTGCGCGACACGCCGATTTCTGAGCAGGCGATCCTCGGCGCCGCCATGGGCGCGGCGATGACCGGATTGAAACCGATTGCCGAAATCATGTTCTCGGACTTTTTCGCGGTCTGCTTCGACTACATCGCCAACGAATTTGCCAAGAGCCGCTACATGTCCAACGGCCAGGTCAAATGTCCGCTGGTGGTGCGGACCGGCAACGGCGCGGGCTCGCGGTTCGGCGCGCAGCATTCGCAGAGCGTCGAAAACTGGTGCATGATGATTCCCGGGCTCAAAGTGGTGGCGCCATCGTCACCGCGCGACGTCATCGGGCTTTTGGCCGCGGCGGTGCGCGATCCCGATCCGGTGATTTTCCTCGAGCACAAATCGCTTTATCCGATCAAAGGCGACGTGCCGGACGGCGAGATCGTCGATCGCCTGGGCACCGCCAGCATCGTTCGGCCAGGCAAGGATGCCACGATCCTCGCGTTGGCGCTCATGGTGCCCCGCGCCATTGCCGCGGCTGACCAGCTCAAATCCGAGCACGGCATCGACTGCGAGGTCATCGATGTGCGCTCGCTGGTGCCGCTCGACACCCAGACGATCCTCGGCTCGGTGGCGCGGACGCATCGCCTGTTCACCGTCGAGGAGAATCCACGGCTGTGCGGCTGGGGCGCCGAGATCGTTTCGATCGTCGCCGACGAGGCCTTTTACGACCTTGACGGCTCTGCGGTGCGGATCACTACGCCGCATATTCCTTTGCCGGCCGCCGACATTCTGGAAGACCTTGCGCTGCCGAGCGTCGCGCGGATCGTCGACCGGGTGAAACGCGCGATGGAGAGTTGAATTTCTGCTCGTCCCTGCGAAAGCGGGGACCCAGCGTTAGACAATAATTCTGGATTTCCGCTTTCGCGGAAATGAGCGGAGGAAAACTGCAAAGAATAGGTGCGACCATGGCTATGTATGACAATCTGCTCGCTAATGTACCGACCGACCTGTGGATCGGCGGCAAATGGCGGAAATCTTCCGACGGCGGGCGTTTCGACGTTATCGATCCGGCGACCGAGAACAAAGTCGCGTCGGTGGCGAGCGCAACGATCGAGGACGCAAGGGCCGCGCTCGATGCGGCAAGTGGCGCTTTCGCCGCTTGGGCCGGCAAGAAGCCGCGGGAACGCGCCGAGGTTTTGCGCAAGTCCTACGAGTTGATCATGCGCGATGCCGAGCGGCTGGCGAAACTCATCACCATCGAGAACGGCAAAGCGCTGTCCGATTCACGCGGCGAAGTCGCTTATGCCGCCGAATTCTTCCGCTGGTATGCCGAGGAAGCGGTACGCAATATTGGCCAAAATTCCGTCGCGCCGTCTTCCGGCGCCCGGATACTCGTCCATCACAAGCCGGCCGGAGTCGCCGTGCTGGTCACGCCGTGGAATTTCCCGGCCGCCATGGCCACGCGCAAGATCGGACCGGCGCTTGCCGCCGGTTGCACGGTCGTGCTCAAGCCGGCCTCCGACACGCCGCTGACCATGCTCGCGCTGATGCCGATCCTGGAAGAAGCCGGAGTGCCGGCCGGCGTCGTCAACGTGATCCCGTCGCGCTCGTCCGGCAAAGTGGTCAGCGCCATGTTGCATGACCCGCGAGTACGCGTGGTGTCATTCACCGGTTCGACCGAGGTCGGCCGCAAACTCCTGCACGAAGCCGCCGATTGCGTCGTCAAGCCGGCGATGGAACTCGGCGGCAATGCGCCCTTCATCGTTTTCGAAGATGCCGACATCGACGCCGCGATCGACGGCGCCATGATCGCGAAGATGCGGAACATGGGCGAGGCCTGCACCGCCGCCAATCGCTTCTACGTGCATGAGAAGGTGCACGAGGAGTTCGCCCGCAAGCTGACCGCGAAAATGGGCGGCTTAAAAATGGGCAATGGGCTCGACGACGGCGTTTCGCTCGGACCGCTGGTCAACAAGGATGGTCTCGACAAGGTGATCGAGCTCGTCGATGACGCGGTGAAGAAGGGCGCCAAGGTGCTCACCGGCGGCAAGTTGCCCGCAGGACCCGGTTTTTTCTACCCAGCGACCGTGCTGGCCGACGTTTCCGATGACGCCAAAATGCTCAACGAAGAAATCTTCGGGCCGGTAGCGTCGATTCAGTCCTTCAAATCGGAGGACGAAGTCATCACCCGCGCCAACAACACCGAGTACGGTCTCGTCGCTTATCTCTATACCAAGGACTTGAGCCGCGGCATGCGGGTTTCGGAGAAACTCGACTTCGGCATGGTCGGGCTTAATCGCGGTCTGGTGTCCGATCCCGCGGCGCCGTTCGGCGGCGTCAAACAATCCGGGCTCGGCCGCGAAGGCGCGCACGAAGGCCTCATGGAGTTCACCGAGACCCAGTACATTTCGGTGACGTGGTGATCGGTGACTTACTGAGGCGGGCAGGCGCGGCATGACTGACGGCGAAGTGGCCAACAAGCTGCTCGGCGCCTGGCGCTATGTCGGCACGCGCATCAACAGCAGCAATTGGGATCGCGGGGCCAATCCGAAGGGCATGATTTATTACGGCCCGCATGGCGAGATGGCGGTGCAGATCGCGCCCGATATCAACCGCACGCGCGCCGGCGCGGCGATGACGCCGCAAGAGGCGTTTACCGCGGTTAAAGATTACATCGCCTATTTCGGCACCTATACGGTTGACGACGCAGCCGGCACCGTCACGCATCATCGGCAAGACAGTCTGCAGCCCGGCGATAAGGGCGATCTGGTACGGCGCTACGAATTGAATGGCGATCGTCTCATACTGCGCGCCCCCAACTCGACGCTGGAAGTCACTTGGGAACGGATCAAGTGATGGACGTCTTGATGCCACAACTCGGCGAAACCGTCGCCGAGGGCAAAATCACCAAATGGTTCAAATCCGCCGGCGAAGAAGTCAAGCCCGGCGATAATCTGTTCGAGATCGAAACCGATAAAGTGTCGATGGAAGTGCCGTCGACCACGAACGGCGTGCTCGCCGAGATCCGCGTGCCGGCCGGTGCTGTGGCGCCGGTCGGGGCGGTGGTCGGCGTAATCGCGGATGGCGGCGGCGCGACGGCAAGCG
>JBAQBC010000195.1:0-2009 GCA_049286035.1 Xanthobacteraceae bacterium | reverse complement strand
GCATGGAGGACGGCGGTCTTTTCATCATTGTCGCCCCTCCGAACCCGTTCCGCTGCCCACCTGGGCCCTACGAGCGCGCTTCGCTGGTTGCTTACTATTTCAAACAATTTAAGCCGCGTGCGAAGATTCTGATCCTCGATGCGAAAGACACGTTCTTTGAACAAGACCTGTTCGAGGATGGCTGGAACCGCCATTACCCGGGAATGATCGAGTGGCTGCCGGGTCAGTTCACTGGCGGGATCAAATCGGTTGACGTGAAAACCCGAACGATCAGGACTGCGGGCGAGACCTTCAACGCCAGCGTTGCCAATATCATCCCGGCGCAAATTGCGGGTGAGTTGGCGCAGCGGGTGGGCGTGGCGGACCAATCGGGTTGGTGCCCGATCGACCCGATAACATTCGAATCGAAGCTACTCCCCGGGATTCACGTCGTCGGCGATGCGACCGACGCTGGGGACATGCCGAAGTCGGCTTTTGTCGCCAATAGCCAAGCCAAAGCGTGTGCCTTCGCCATCGCGGCGGCATTGACCGGATCCGAGCAGAGCGCGCCTCATTTGTTCAATACGTGCTTTACGCTTTTGGCCCCTAATGATGCGGTGAGCGATGCCATCAACCTCAAGCCCGCGGCCGGGTCGATCAAGATCACGGATATCTTCTTTAGTCAGGTGGGCGAAAGCGACGAGATGCGGCGCCAAGCTGCGCACCAGGCAGACGGCTGGTACGCCGCATTCACCCACGACGTTTTCGGCTGACCAACGCGCGTTCAGCCCCGCTCGATCGCGGGACCGAGAGCGACCGGAAGGCCGACGCCGCCCCGGGTGGTCTCCGCGTCCGATGGCCGCTCAAGAAACTGCGGCGGTACGGGATCCGGCAATCGCTCCAGCCGCAGCGAATTCAAGACCACAAGAATGCTCGATCCGGCCATAACGGCGGCCGCGATGATAGGTTGCAACATACCGGACGCCGCCAGCGTCAGAGCCACGAGATTGTAGCCGAAGGCCCAAAGCAGATTGGTGCGAACAGTGGTACCGACGGCGCGCGCGACATCGATGATCCATGGCAGCAGCCACAGGCCGCCGACGGGTAACACCACCGAGGCGGTCTCGCGCGCGAGATCGGTTGCGGTACCCACGGCGATGCCCACATCCGCTTCGACAAGGACCAGTCCATCGTTGAGGCCGTCGCCGACCATTGCGACCACGTCACGGGATTTGCGATGCCAATCGAGTGCCATGCGCTTGTCTTCCGGGGTCAGTCCAGCGCGCACATCCACGATCCCTAGGCCGGCCGCGACCCGATGCGCCGCCGCCGCAAGGTCTCCTGTCAGCACAACCATGCGCAGGCCGCGGGCGCGCAAGGCCCCGATCGTCACCCGCGCTTCGGGAACCGGCGCATCGTCGAGCGAGATCACGGCATGAGTTTGGTCGCCCCAACCGACATAGATCACCGAATGACCGCTCGCCTCCGCGCGACGCCCACGCTCGGCCAACCCCGACGCGACCGGGAAGCGCAATTCGCGCATCAAAGCGATGCTGCCTGCGGCAACCGTTCCTCCATCAACGTGCCCGACGATGCCGCGTCCCGGCACCGCGCGAACATCGTGCGCGGGGACGAACTCGACGCCACGGTCGGCCGCTTCACTGACCACCGCGTGGCCCAGACCATGTTCGGAATGGCGTTCCAGCCCGGCGGCCAGCGCCAGCACGTCAGCGGTCGCGACGCCTGTGGTCTCGATCGCGACGACCCGCGCCTTTCCCAATGTCAGCGTGCCGGTCTTGTCGAAAGCCAGCAGCCGCACACATGCCAACGCCTCGAGCGCGCCGGCGTCGCGGATGAGACAGCCGTGGCGCGCCAGCCGCCCGATGCCGATCGATGTGGCGAGCGGTGCGGCGAGGCCAACGGCACACGGGCAGGCGACTACCAAGACCGCAACGCCCATTAGCATTGCGCGGTCGAGCGGCAGCCATTGCGCCCAGTAGGTCACGGTCAGGCCGCCGAGTAGAAGAACC
>JBAQBC010000194.1:0-11499 GCA_049286035.1 Xanthobacteraceae bacterium | reverse complement strand
GCTTTGGATCTCTCTTGCGATGAGGTTGCAGTGCGGAGCGGCTGCGCTGTCGGTACCGTCAAGAGCCGGGTACACCGCGCTCGGTCGCGACTGGTCGAGCTCCTCGCCATTGATGGTCCTGACGATTTTGGCCCAGACAGAGTGACTCGCGCTGTCATTGATAAACAAGGCCCTTAGTCTAAAGCTGGCCGGCGATTTCCGTTTTAGCGCAACGCGGACGGCGTATAATCTCCGCTGCCTAGGATTTCACTTATTGACCAAAGCTTCGCGTTAGGGCGGTTTGCCCATTACGGAAGCACCGCAAAATAGGCAGTAGTTCAATCGGAGACTTTGATGAACCGCCGGACATTGATCGGGGCTGCCGCCGCTAGCGCCACCGTTCCGCTGCTCAATCGGGTTGCCAGCGCCCAGATATCGCTGAAGACGAAGAATGTCGTCTTCGTGCACGGACTGTTCGCAGACGGCTCCTGCTGGTCTAAGGTCATCGCCCGCCTCCAGCAGAAGGGCATCAACTGCACCAGTGTGCAGAACCCTCTGACCTCGCTGCATGAGGCATCGGAGGCGGCGCGGCGGGCGATCGCGGCGCAGTCGGCTCCAACTGTGCTCGTTGGTCACTCCTTCTCCGGAATGATCGTGTCGGAGGTGGGGCTGGACCCGAAGGTCACCGCCCTCGTCTACGTCGCTGCGCGGGCACCCGATGCCGGCGAGGACTATGCGGCGCTGGCAAAGAACTATCCGACGCCCCCGGCCACAGCCGGCATTGTCTTCAACGACGATTGGGGCCAGTTGTCCGAGCAGGCTTTTCTGCACGACTTCGCCGGCGACCTGCCGCCGGAGGAGGCGCGCGTTCTCTACGCGGTTCAGCAGCCGTTCAAGAAGTCGCTGACGACCGAAAAGACGACGAATGCCGCTTGGCGCACCAAGCCGTCGTTCTATGCCGTGTCCACTCAAGACCGAACGATCAATCCCGATCTGGAACGCTTCATGGCCAAGCGGATGGGTGCGAAGACGATCGAGATCAATGCCAGCCACCTGGCGCTGATCTCACAACCCGATGCGATCACGGACCTGATTATGGAGGCACTCGCCGTCTGAGACCCCGACCACGGTTGAGCTCAGCGCTTCGCAGAAGATCAGAGTTGGCACACTTGCCCAGGCCGCAGGGCCGCAAAGCGCTCCGGCGAAATGCCCGCCGCCTTCAGGGCGTCCGCAAGTGCGAGCGACGGTGCGTCGATCGGCTCGTCGGTCAACTGGAACGTGCCGTGATGATGAGCGAGCGCAATTTCGGCGCCACAATCGATCAATGCTTGCACTGCCTCGGCTGGGTTCATGTGGTGGTCGCTCATGAACCAACGCGGCTCATAAGCGCCGATCGGCAGAATAGCGACTTTAAACGGTCCGTGTCGTCGCGCACTGCGAAAATAGTCCCCGTCACCGTAGCCAGAGTCCGCAACATGATAAATGCGTCCGCCGGGCGCTTCGATCACGAACGACGCCCATAAGGCCAAGTTGCGGTCCGACAAATTGCGAGCCGACCAATGTCGCGACGCTACGAGTGTTACCGCGACACCTCCGCCGACCTCGATCCGATCGCCCCAGTCATAAGCTTCGGCCGCAATGGCCGGGTCGAAATTGCGCATGATGACGTCGTTTCCGAGAGGTGTGATTAGGCGCGCACGATGTGCGCCCGCTATCCGCGACAGAGTACGGACATCGAGATGATCGTAGTGGCCGTGCGACACCAAAACGAGATCGACGGGCGGCAGATCGGTAAAGGCGATCCCGGGGTCGTTGACGCGCTTTGGACCGATAAAGCGCAAAGGCGAGGCCCGCTTCGACCACACTGGATCGAACAGAATGTTCAAGCCCGCCGTCTGAATAAGAAAACTGGCGTGGCCAACATACGAAATCCGCCAAGTCGGACCTTCGACGCGTATTGGGGGGCGATCGACGTATGGCGATGGCGCCCAGATCGGCCACTTCGCTTTCGTAGCACGGCGGCGACGATCGACGAACCAACGCAACAGATCACGCCGGCTCTTAGGCGATGCTCCATGCGGGTCGAAGAACCGAGCGCCGTCGAAGTGATCAGAGGCGGGGCCTGTGTAATAGCGCTGCGGCATGGTCGCAGTTTCTTTTCGCAAACTATCCCAGTGGATCGGGTTTATTGCCGTTGTTTTCGCTCGTTTGGGTGATTGCGGTGTCGCGACTCGCTTCAACGAGCCGATAACGCGTTCGATCGAGGTGATATCGCAACATAAAATACAGGTCGGAGTGGCGCATCGGGACGGTAGACGTCGCCCTATCGATATCATCTAGTTCAGCCTGCAAAGCTTCTGCTTTTTCAGGGGTGAGTGGCGCTTGGAATGCATTATCAACTGACCTGAGCCGCTGATAAAGCTGGCGGAAGCGTTGTCGAACAAACCATTCGTACAGTCTTGGGGCAAAGCCAAAAGCCGGAAAAGCAATCGCTAGCGTTGCAACCAGAAATGCAATCGTCCTTTGTACATAGGTGGTCATCCAAAGGGGTAGATATCTCGGAAGCAGCGAAGAGCCATTCCTGTAATACTCAATCGCGACAGATGCGACCGGGTATTCCGGATCATCGATCGCCGGAAACTCGCCGGTGCGCTGAAAAAGTCCCGCTCCACCGTGCTCCTCCTTCAGCGTCTGAGCCAGGAGCTGCACGATCGCGGGGTGAAGATCGCCACGAATGAGTACCTTAGCTGTCGTTCCAATCAGTGTTATGTCATCCGGTGGACTGGGAGGATCGAGCTGAACTACCCCCTTGGGCAACACGAGTCGGACAAGATCTGGAAACACACGCGTGAAAGCATCGGCCGATGAAAAGTTCATAAGCCGAATGTTGGGGTCATTTAGCAATCTCTCTACCGAAGGAGCATCCGAGCCGCCGACGAGCAGAGCGGCATCCACCATATTCTTGTTTAATGCTTCAACAGCCAAGTCACCGGCAAGTGGTACCAAGGTAGCGGTTTTAGCATCGATGTTGGCCCTACTAAGAACTCGCTCCGCGGTATAGCGAGCACCGCTTCCCTCCGGCCCTACAGCAATGCGTTTTCCTTTGAGCTGGGTCACGCTATCAAGCGACTGGCTCGATGAATAGAAAACCCAAAAAGGAACGTTGAAGATAAGGCCCATCGACCGCAGGTCGGGGGCCTGAGTGCTATCGGAAATACCACCTGTCGAGAATGCAATCTGCACGTCGGAATTGCGATCCCGCAAGAGCTTGAGGTTTTCCAATGCACCAGCAGTCTCCCGCACATTCAACTCTATTCCCGCGCGGGCAAATTGTGCTCGATATCTTTCTCCAAAATAATCGAAGGTGGTTCCTTTTCGACCGGTAGCGATAGTTACTCGAAACGGTGGCGAAGGGACGAGATATTCCAGTACAAGCCAGGCGGCTCCGATCACCAAAGCCAACGCGGCTAGTCCGGCGATGAGCCTGCCATTTCTCAATTTTTTCATTCTGTTCGTCGTTGACGGATCACAGGCGCAATGTATTCCAACCCATGCTCGCATTCATATACAACTGGCGGGAAAGCTGGGAATAATCTGCAGTGGAGCCTCAAACTGAATGCATTTCAGGGGCCAGCGTCGGCTGCTTCTCGGCATGCTGTTTGAGCGGCCGCATGCCACTTAGGCTGCGCAGAAGCAGATAGAACACCGGCGTCAGAAAAAGCCCGAAGAAGGTCACACCGAGCATGCCGAAGAACACGGCCACGCCCATGGCATGCCGCATCTCTGCGCCGGCACCGGACGACAGCACCAAAGGCACCACACCCATGATGAATGCAAAGCTCGTCATGAGAATTGGCCGCAGTCGCAGCCGGGCCGCTTCGATCGCCGCCTCAAGCGGGCGCCGTCCCTGAAATTCCAACTCGCGTGCGAACTCCACGATGAGGATCGCGTTCTTGCATGCCAAGCCGACCAATACGAACAGGCCGATCTGCGTGAATATGTTGTTGTCACCGCCGGTGAGCCACACGCCGGTGATCGCCGAGAACAGGCACATCGGCACGATTAGAATAATGGCGAGCGGCAGCATCAAGCTTTCATATTGCGCTGCCAGAACCAGGAACACCAGCAACACGCATAACGGAAACACAACTATCGCGGTGTTCCCAGCAAGTATCTCTTGATAGGTCAGATCGGTCCATTCGAACTGCATACCCTTGGGCAAGCTCTCGGCGAGAATTTTGCTGATAGCCTCTTGCGCCTGCCCGGACGAATAACCGGGCGCTGATGCGCCGTTGAGATCAGCGCTGCGGAAGCCGTTGTAACGCAGCGCAGAATCCGGGCCGGTGGTCGGGGTGATGTTTACCACTGCGCCGAGCGGCACCATTTTGCCCGAAGCGTTGCGCACTTGAAGTCGTAGAATATCGTCGACGCGAGTGCGAAATGGTGTGTCGGCCTGGGCGATGACTTCGTAGGTGCGGCCGAAGCGGTTGAAGTCGTTGACGTAGATCGAACCAAGATAAGTCTGCATGGTGTCGAATATATCCTGCACCTCGACTCCCAATTGCATCGCCTTGACACGATCGATATGCGCATCGAGTTGCGGCACGCGGATGCTGAAATTGGAGAACACTGCCATCAGACCCGGCGTTGTGGCTGCCTTGGCCTGGATTTCGCCCATAACGCGATTGAGCGCCTCGTTGCCCTGATCGGTGCGATCCTCGACCTGGAGCTTGAAGCCAGCGATGGTGCCGAGCCCATTGACCGGCGGCGGCGGAAAGATTGCGATCACGGCGTCGGCGATGCCGGCAAACTTGGCTTGCAACTTTTGCGAAATCACAAAGCCAGACAGATCGCGGGTGGTGCGCTCCTCGAACGGTTTGAGCTTTACGAAGACGATGCCGGCCGACGGGCTGTTGATGAAACCGTTGATCGAAAGCCCCGGAAAGGCAACGGCGCTTTCCACGCCCGGCTCTTTCATCGCGATGTCCGACATCGCGCGGATGACTTTTTCGGTACGCTCAAGCGTTGCGCCTTGCGGCAACTGCGCGAAGCTCACGAGATATTGCTTGTCCTGCAAGGGTACAAAACCCGGAGGGACAACACGAAAGACCATGAAGGTGGCGGCCAGTAACAGCGCATAGACTGCAATCGCCCCTAGCTTGTGTGAAAGAATGTTTCCGACGCCACGGCTGTAATTCTTCGAACCGGTCTGAAACAGGCGATTGAAGCGGCGGAAGAATGGGCCGAGAACCTTCTCCATGGCGCGGGCCAGAATGTCCTTCGACTGACCCTGCCCTTTCAGCAGCAGAGCCGATAAGGCTGGCGACAACGTCAGCGAGTTGAACGCCGAGATGACGGTGGAAAAGGCGATAGTGAGCGCGAACTGGCGATAAAATTGTCCCGTCAGTCCGCTGATAAAGGCGATCGGCACGAAGACCGCGCAGAGCGCGAGCGCAATCGCAATGATAGGCCCGGTGACCTCGCTCATTGCCTGTAAGGTCGCAGCACGCGGCGCAAGGCCCGCCTCGATATTGCGCTCCACATTTTCGACGACAACGATGGCGTCATCAACCACAATGCCGATGGCGAGCACCAGCCCAAACAAGGACAGTGCGTTTATGGAGAAACCAAACAAATACATGATGGCGAAGGTGCCCACGATCGAAGTCGGGACCGCCAGCAACGGGATGATGGAGGCCCGCCAGGTTTGCAGGAACAAAATCACGACCAGCACGACCAATGCCACCGCTTCCAAAAGCGTATGCACCACGGCCTTGATCGAGTCGCGCACGAAGATGGTTGGATCGTAGACGATGCTGTAATCGAGCCCGTCCGGGAAATTTTTCTTCAGTTCCTCCATAGTCGCACGCACGCGATTGGAGATTTCGATCGCGTTGGAACCCGGCGCCTGGAAGATAGGGATGGCCACCGCCTGCTTGTTGTCCAGGAGCGATCTTAAGCTATATTGGGAAGCATCGATCTCGACGCGCGCAACATCGGTCAATCGCGTCACTACGCCGTTCTGGTTTTTAATGACGATCTGACCAAATTCCTCGGGATCCGACAGACGGCCTTCGACTTTAATCGGCAGCTGCAATTGGCCTTTGTCGCTATAGGGCGGCCCGTTAACCACCCCCGCCGCGACCTGAAGGTTCTGCCGCCGAACCGCATTGACGACATCGTCGGCGCTCAATCCAAGCTCAGCAATCTTCTGCGGATTAAGCCAGATCCGCATGGCATAGTCGCCGGAACCGAACAGCTGGACGCTGCCGATGCCTTCGATTTTGGCGAGCTGGTCCTTGACGTTCAGGGTCGCGTAATTGCGCAGATAGAGCATGTCATAGCGGTCGTCTCGCGACAGCAGATGGACCACCATGGTGAGGTCAGGCGAGCTTTTGACAGTGGTCACACCGAGATTGCGTGTCACCTCAGGCAACCGCGGCAGCGCTTGATTGACGCGATTCTGGACGAGCTGCTGCGCCAGGTTAGGATCGGTGCCGAGCTTGAAGGTGACGGTGAGAGTGAGCGTGCCGTCGCTTGCCGCCTGCGACGACAGGTAGAGCATATTCTCGACGCCGTTAATCTGCTCTTCCAACGGAGTCGCAACAGTATCCGCGACGGTCACCGGGTTGGCGCCCGGAAACAGGGCCGTCACCTGAACCGACGGCGGCACGACTTCGGGATATTCCGAAATCGGCAGCCTGGGAATCGCGATCAGGCCGGCAAGAAGGATGACCGCCGAGATGACGCCGGCAAAGATCGGCCGGTCGATGAAAAAACGCGACAAAGACATTTGAGACTCCTCGCGTGCCGGCATTTCTCGTGCCGACGCGATCGATCAGTTGCTTGCAGTGCGATCGCTCCCGATTTGCGGGACGACCGGAGTCCCCGGCGCGAGCCGCTGGAGATGGTCGAGGATCACTCGATCACCCGGTTTGAGGCCGGTGAGGACAACACGATTGCCATCCACCTGTGGGCCGAGCGCGACGCTGCGATACTCGGCCTTGTTGCCGTCGCCGACGACAAAGACGAAGCGTTTGCTCTGATCGTTCCCGATTGCGCTTTCCGGCACCAACAGGGCGTCGCTGATTACGCCATTGCCCATGCGCACCGTAACGAACATGCCTGGAATGAGGCCACCATCGGCGTTGTCGAAGCGCGCGCGGGCGCGAATGCTGCCAGAGCCGCTATCGATCCGGTTATCGAAGCTGTAAATGTGACCGCGATAGACGCGATCCTCGTTGCCTCGGACGACGACCTCTACCGGAATCTTTTGTTGCTCCTCGTGCAATTGGCCGTAATTGCCGACGTTATTCAGGTAGGTCTGCTCGTCGACCTCGAAATCGGCGTAGACGCCATTATCCGACACGATCGAAGTAAGCACCGGCGGCGCGGCGGTCGGGGAGCCAACCAGGTTGCCGAGCGTGATTTCGGCCCGGCTGACGCGACCCGAGATCGGCGCCTTGACGTAAGCGTAGTCGAGATTGATCTGCGCCGATTCCAAAGCGGCTTGGGTAGCTTGGACCGCGGCTTTCGCCACTTCATCGGCATTGGTGCGCTGATCAAATGTCTCCTGCGACAGATAATTAGACTTGACCAGCTGACTACCGCGGTCGCGCTCAGCTTTGGCAAATTTGGCGTTGTTGATCGCGGTTTGCAGATCAGCCTGTGCTTTGTCGACTGCAGCCTGATAGGGACGCGGATCGATAACGACCAAAACGTCGCCCGCACTCACATGTTCCCCATCATGGAAACGAATTTCGGTGATGCGGCCGGACACTTGCGGCCGGATTTCGGCGTAGTCGACCGCATTGATACGGCCGGAAAATTCGGCAAAGGGACTGACTGTCTGCGGCTCAAGACGATTGATGGCAACCTGCACGCCCGCAGGCGCGGTCGCCATCGCGCTTGCTCGGGCTTCACGGGTATATTTGCTGACGACACCGAATGCCAACGCGCCACTCGTCACGCCGACAGCGAGCACGAGAATCGCCAGACCGCGTGAGCGCTTTTGGTTTTGTGCGGAAAGCAATGAAACGAACCATTGACCCACGACGGCTCTCCACTTATGTATTGACCGAACGGTTCGTTCATTAAGTATTGGTAATAAGAGCGACAGTCAATATGACCGAACGGTTCAGTCAAAAATAATTGATTCTTGCCGTAAAGAGCTGATCGAATTAGGGAATCTGCAAAAATAACCAAGGAGAAGCCAAATGAGTGCGCGCGCCCAAGAAAAAGTCCAACAAAAAGCGCTGCCGCAAACGGCCGAGGACAATGCCAAGCGCCGGCAGATCATCGAAGGCGCGCGCGAGGCCTTTCTCGAGCAAGGGTTTGATGCGGCGAGCATGAACGACATCGCCCGTACCGCCGGCGTATCAAAGGGAACGCTCTACGTTTATTTCCAAAATAAAGAGCAGTTGTTCCAAGCAATCTGCAGCGAAGAATGTAAGTCACAGGCCGAAAGCCTCTTCAATTTTGACCCCGACGACCCTGACGTCGAGGCAACGCTGACCCGTATAGGAATTGATTTCGTGAGCTTGGTCTGCCGTCCCGAAAGGGCGTCCTCCGCGCGGACAGTTATTGCTATCGCAGAGCGGATGCCGGAGATCGGCAGGGCTTATTACGAAACCGGTCCCGCTCGCGGCATCGACCTTTTGTCAGATTACCTGAAGAATAAAGTGCAACAGGGAGTTCTCGCCATCGATGATTGCGAGGTTGTGGCTGCCCAACTCATCGAAGCGCTTCTGGCGCCGCTGTTTAAGCCAATACTGTTCAATTTCGGTAAGCCGCCGACGCAAGAGCGAATTCGTTACGTTGTCGGCATCGCGGTCCGAGCGTTTCTCGCCGCGTACAAAGTACGCGAGTCAGCTACGCGACGCGACTAGAACTAGCCACTCAAGGTTTTTTGAACGGCGTCGACGGCCTTGCGTTTCGCCATCCGCGAGAACGGTTCTATCTCCTGGCGTGACTGAATACCGAATCTAGATTTGAAAGAAAATCCGCAAATGGATGTTTTGATGTTGCCTAATCGCAGCTCATGTAGCCGTCCGTAACTTTGTACACGGAATAAAAGAAGCCTGGCCTTTTGACCGGGTTTCTGTTTGCCGGAAGCCGCGGATGGAATTGCCGATTTCCGGTCCAAATGTTATGCTCGTATACCGGCGCTGCCAGGAAGGCTTAAGCGCCGCGGATGATACTAACCGCAGCGATTCTGCCGTTGGCCGCCTAATATTTTTCGGCGGCGTTGGTTTGGATTAAACATAAGCGGGACGAGGAAAGACAATGTCGAAGTCTGGTCCTCCTCCGTGGCTGTCAAAGCAGTCCGCGATCTCGCGGTACGCGGTTGCGATCTTGTCGATTGCCGTGGCGGCAGTTGCCGCGCAGATTTTGACAGTTTTTCTGCATACTGAGCCCATTGCCTCGTCGATGATTTCCGCGATCATGTTCGCTGCGTGGTTCGGCGGTTTCGGTCCAGGATTGTTGGCAATCGCACTCGCCCTTTTGGCTTTCCACTATTATGTCGTGCCGCCAGTAAATTCATTTGTCCTGAAGCACAATTTATTCTCTCTAGGCCTTCAAGAGCTTCCACGCTTGTTCCTGTTTTCGATTGCAGCCTTCTTTGTTACCTTTCTGAGTTCGACCCAACGACGAGCAGTCGAATCTCTCCGTCGCTCTCGCGACGACCTACTGGTAGCGGCGAAGACCCAAAGTAAGATCGAGGGAGCGTTGCGGAGCAGCCAAATGTACTTAGCCGAAGCGCAACGGTTAAGCCAAACCGGCAGCTTCGGATGGACCCCCTCCAGCGGAGAAATCTACTGGTCAGAAGAAAGCTTTCGGATTTTCGGATACGACAATACGCGAACTGTCACTCTCGAGATGGCCCTTGAGCGCGTTCACCCTGAAGATAAGGCTCTCGTACAATGCACGCTCGACCGCGCATCCGGCGACGGAAAGGATTTCGATTATGAGCACCGATTGCTGATGCCGGATGGGTCAGTCAAATACGTCCATGTTGTCGCCCACGCGGTCGGAAATCGGATCGGCACACCGAGATTCGTTGGGGCGCTGATGGATGTCACCGAGGTCAAGCGTACCGAAGATGCGCTTCGAGAGAGCGAGCAGCGATTCCGCGATTACACCGAGGCGGCGTCCGATTGGTACTGGGAGACTGGGCCGGACCACCGTTTCATCGCTCACCTTGTGTCCGACCAAAAACTCAACACGATCGGCGCCGTGCCCACGAGCCGGATAGGCACGGTGCGATGGGATTTCGCTCGCGACCTTGAAGAGGAACCAGAAAAGTGGCGCCGACACATCGCGGACCTCAATGCGCACAGGCCATTTCGCGACTTCAGGTACAGAGCCGCTAGCAGGGACGGTTCCGAAGTCTACATTGCCGCGAGCGGCAAGCCCCTGTTTGATTCGGAAGGACGTTTCCTCGGTTACCGGGGGGTAGGCAGGCACATAACTGCTGCGGTGCGCGCGGCGCAGTTGGAGGAAGCACTGCAGGAGGCGAAGGTAGTAGGCGACAACATTGCGCATGATCTGCGCACGCCGCTCACCCGCGTTCGGATACGCCTCGAGCGCGGCCGCGAGCACGCCACAACGCTGGAGGAATTTCGCGCTGTTGCCGATCAGGCGATCGTCGGTCTCGACCAATCGCTGACCACAATCACGGCGCTGTTACGCATTACGGAAATCGAGCATAGTCGGCGGCGCGAGGGGTTTAGTGGGGTCGACCTCGCCCCTTTGATTCGCGAAGTGGGCGATCTCTACGACCCGATCGCCGAGAACAAAGGTATCTTCCTGCAGGTTGAAGCTCCTGATGGGGCGCCTGTGCGCGGCGACCGCGATCTTCTTTTCGAGGCAGTTGCCAATCTGGTCGACAACGCAGTGAAGTTCACGCCCGAAGCTGGACGCGTGGAGCTCGTATTGCTTCACCAGGAAGGCGAGACCCTCATCCGGGTGACTGACACCGGTCCCGGCATCGCCGAGATCGATCGAGAAGCGGTCACCCAGCGCTTTTATCGCTCAGACAAAAGTCGAAACATCAAAGGCCTCGGCTTGGGCCTGAGTATGGTCGCCGCGATCATCAAATTGCATGGCTTCGACCTCAGGATTTCCGCCGGCCCGTGTTGCACAACTGAAATCGCGTGCCCGCGGGTGAATTTAAGGCTTCCGCGAGAACGCGAAAAAGCATACCCATCCTCTTGAGCCCACATCTACGGTCCCTAAAATCGGCAGCGAAATCGTCGCCGGCGCTATTCGCGAAACGCAAGTCGCGCTCTCTCATTGGGTCACGTCATCGCCGCAGGCGCTCTGAACCTGTGATGTCCGCTTTACCTCCTAAACCGGACATCGCCGGACGACAGGAGATGTCCGCCAAGTGCCCAAAGGGCGACACTAGGGTCAAAACTCATTAATTTTTCCACTGCGACAATACGATCCTGATTCGTTTTTGGAAGAGGGTTGGGATCGTGAGCAGGAACCTATTTTGGCTGAGCGATGATCAATGGC
>JBAQBC010000193.1:0-23687 GCA_049286035.1 Xanthobacteraceae bacterium | reverse complement strand
CTGTCGCCGGCAAGGATTGCGGTCGCCTCGTCGAATTTGCGATGCGCGGTCGGCTGGCCGCGGCGCAACTCGTCATTATCCATGGCCGGCAGATCGTCGTGGACCAGCGAATAGCAATGGATGCATTCGAGCGCGACGCCGGCCATCAAGGAGTTGTGCCGCGGCACCCGAAACAGGCTTGCGGACTCGACCACGAGAAACGGCCGGAACCTTTTGCCGCCGCCGAGGCTCGCATAGCGCATTGCCTCGATGAGGCGCGCCGGGCGCGCCAGTTCGCCGGGCGCCGACGCGGCGGCCAGGAGCCGGTCGAGCAGGGTCTCGGTTTCGGCCGCTACGGCATCGAGCCGCGCCAGAAAAGGGTTGGTTTTGCCGCTCATTTTAGGGGTCGCCCGCTCAGCCATGCCGAAGCTTAATACTCGGCGTATCGCCTAGTTCCTATATCAGGTCCCGAGGTTTATAGCCCGGCGGGCGACAAAGAGGCCATTTGTGGCGCAAGACATTATAGCGGCTATCGTGCTGGCGACGTGGCTCTATCTCATCGCGGCCCGCGGGGGATTTTGGCGCGCCGCCGACCGCGACGACGATGACGCGCGCCCGGTCGTGCCGGCCGCGGTGCCGCAATGGCCGCAAGTCACCGCTGTGGTGCCGGCACGGGATGAAGCCGAGACCGTCGGCGAGACCATCGCCTCGCTGTTGCGTCAGGATTATCGCGGACCGTTTCATGTGATCCTGGTCGACGACCAAAGCCGCGACGGCACCGCGCGCGTCGCGCGCGAAGCGGCGTCGGCGCTTGGCGCCGGCGATCGGCTGAATGTTATTTCGGGACGTCCGCTGCCAGCCGGCTGGACCGGCAAACTGTGGGCGCAGAACCAGGGAGTCGAAGATGCCATCGAGTTTGGCGGTAATGCGCCAAAGCTCGCGGATTATTTGCTCCTGACCGACGCCGATATCGTGTTTGAACCCGGCGCGCTGTCCGCTTTGGTCGCGCGCGCCGAACAAGAGGAGCTCGTTCTCAATTCGCTGATGGTGAAATTGCGCTGCAAGAGTTTTGTCGAGCGCATGTTCGTGCCCGCCTTCGTGTTTTTCTTCCAGATGCTTTATCCGTTCGCCTGGGTAAACGATCCGCGCCGCGCCACCGCGGCAGCGGCGGGCGGCTGCATGCTGGTCAAACGCGAAGCGTTGCAGGCGGCCGGCGGGCTTGCCGCGATCCGCGGCGCGCTGATCGACGATTGCGCGCTGGCGAAACTGCTAAAAGCGCACGGGCCGATCGCACTCGCGCTCACCGACAACGCACACAGCCTGCGCGCTTATCCATCGATCGGTGAGATTCGCCACATGGTCGCGCGCACCGCGTATGCGCAGCTTCGTTATTCGCCGCTCGTTCTTGCCGGTGCTGTTGTCGGTCTCGCGCTCACTTACCTGGCGCCGGTGGTGCTGGCGCTGTTCGCCGATGGGTTTGCGCAATTTTCCGGACTTTTTGCCTGGGCGCTGATGGCTATCGCCTTTCGGCCGATCTTGCGATTTTACGGGATGGCCGGATTGCGCTCGTGGATGTGGGCGGCGGCGCTGCCGGCCATCGCCGCAATGTATATGGCGTTCACTCTCGATTCCGCCTATCAGCATGCTCGCGGCCGCGGCGGCATGTGGAAAGGCCGCGCTCAAGCTAATATTTGAACCGATATTTCTTGAAGATCAGATGATGGACGCCAGCACCCTACGTTCGGGCAAGGGGCACCGGGATGAAAATTTCCCGGTCGCGTCCTTTCTCATTCACCCGCGCCATCGCGAGCCTATCCTGGCATTCTACAATTTCGTTCGCACCGCCGACGATATAGCCGACCATGCCGCGCTGGCGGCGTCGGAGAAGCTCGCGCTGCTCGATCGGCTCGACGGTGGTCTCACCGGCGCCAACAACGACGACGCGGCGGCGGTGCGGCTGCGCCAGGCCTTGGACGTACGCGGGCTCGCACCCAAGCACGCGCAGGATTTGCTGACCGCATTTCGCCTCGACGTCACCAAGCTGCGTTACCGCGATTGGGACGACCTGATGTCCTATTGCGCCTTTTCAGCAATGCCGGTCGGCCGCTTCGTCTGCGACGTTCACGGCGAGAGCCGCGCCGTGTGGCCGGCCAACGACGCACTGTGCGCGGCCCTGCAGGTGATCAATCATCTGCAGGACTGCAGAGAGGATTACATCAATCTCAATCGCGTCTATATCCCGCAGGACGCGCTTCGCGCCAGCGGCGCGACTATCGAGGCGCTCGGCGAAATGCGTGCTTCACCGGCGTTGCGCAATTGCCTGGTGCAACTCGCGGCGCGCACCGAAGCGCTGCTCACCGAGAGCGATGGCTTTGCCGCCGCAATCGCCGACTGGCGGCTTTGCCTCGAAGTCTCGGTTATCAATGCGCTCGCGCATCGGCTCACGCGTATTTTGCGGCGGCGCGATCCGCTCAGCGAGAAAGTGCATCTCGGCATTGCCGGCGTTGCCGGCGGCACTGCATTTGGAATTTTGCACGGCGCGTCCCATCGCATCGGCCGGCGGCTTGCCGCCGGCGCGCACAAGCCGCGGGGTGCGTGAGTGCAAGAATCGACACAGGCCGCCGAGCGCGCCGCTGAACGCGCCTCTCGCAGCTCGTTTTACACCGGCATGCGCATTCTGCCGCGCGGCCAGCGCGAGGCGATGTTCGAAATCTACGCGTTCTGCCGCGCCGTCGACGATATCGCCGACGATCCCGGCCCACGCGACGCCCACCTTGCGGCACTTGAGGTCTGGCGCGGCGACATCGCCGCGCTCTATGCCGGCGCCGCGCCGGCGCGGCTTGCGGGGCTTGTCCGCGCGGTGAGCGATTTCGATCTTCAGCGCGAGGATTTTATCGCCATCATTGATGGCATGGAGATGGATGTGCGCGCCGATATCCGCGCGCCCGATCGCGCTACGCTCGATGTCTATTGCGACCGCGTCGCCTGCGCCGTCGGCCGGCTATCGGTACGCGTATTCGGCATGCCGCGCGAGGCGGGACTTGCGCTTTCGCACCATCTCGGCCGCGCTTTGCAACTGACCAATATCTTGCGCGACCTCGACGAGGACGCAGGCATGGGCCGGCTCTATTTGCCGCGCGAGGCGCTGCGCGATGTCGGCATCATCAGCACCGATCCGCGCACGGTGCTCGCGCATCCGCTCTTGGAGCAGGCGTGCAATGTGCTGGTGGCGCTGGCCATCGGCGAGTTTGCGGCCGCCGGTGCGATCATGGCGCACCAACCGCGCCGCGCTGTGCGCGCGCCGCGCATTATGGGACAAGCCTATCGGCTCATCCTCGACCGGCTGATTGCACGCGGCTTTGATCCGCCACGCGCGCCGGTGCGCCTGCCGCGGGCGAAAATTCTTTTGATCGTACTGCGCAATTTGTTGTGATGCCCCGCACCATTCACATCATCGGCGCCGGCCTTGCTGGCTTGTCCGCAGGCGTTCGGCTCGCCAGGCCCGACAATCGTGTCGTCGTGCATGAGGCGACCGCTTTCGCGGGCGGCCGCTGCCGCTCCTATCACGACGCATCCGTCGGGATGACCATCGACAATGGCAACCATCTTCTGCTGTCCGGCAATTTCGCGGCGCTCGAGTTTCTGCGCGCGATCGGTTCCGAGCATCGCTTGATAGGCCCGCCCGTGGCTGAATTTCCGTTCCTCGATCTCAAAAGCCGCGCGCGCTGGACGCTGCGTTTCGATGACGGCCGGCTGCCGTTTTGGATTTTTGATTCGAAGCGGCGCGTGCCGGGCACGCGTGCGCTGGATTACCTTTCGATGGCGCGGCTGTTATGGGGCAGGCCCGATAAGACAGTCGGCGAAACTATCGCCTGCAAAGGTCCGCTCTATTCCGGGCTGATCGAGCCGCTTCTCCTCGCCGCGCTCAACATCGATCCGCCGCAAGGCTCGGCCAAGCTTGCAGCGGCGGTCATTCGCGAGACGCTGGCCGCCGGCGGCCGCGCTTGCCGGCCGCTGATCGCCCGCGACGGGTTGGCGCCGACCTTGATTGAACCGGCGCTCAACTACCTGCGCGCCCGCGGCGCGCAGGTCCGGCTCGAACATCAGCTGCGTGGGATGCGCTTTGCCGCGCAGCGCGTCGAGGCGCTCGATTTCGGCGATGAGATCGTCGCGCTCGGTGATGCTGACGCAGTGATCCTTGCCGTGCCGCCCTATGCCGCGGCGTCGCTGGTGGCCGGCCTCTCCGTGCCGAACGAATATCGGGCCATCGTCAATGCGCATTTTCGCATCGAACCGCCCGCCGGACAGCCGCCGATTCTCGGTGTCATCAACGGCACCACGCAATGGGTTTTCGCCTTTCCCGGTCGGCTGTCAGTCACCGTGAGCGCCGGCGATGCGCTGCTCGACACGCCGCGCGAGCAACTGGCGCGTGCCATCTGGGCGGAGGTGGCGCAGGCGGCGGCGCTCCCGGCTGAGCCCTTGCCGCCTTGGCAAATCGTGCGCGAGCGCCGCGCCACTTTGGCCGCGACTCCCGCGCAGGATAAAAAGCGTCCCGGCCCGCGAACGGCATGGCGCAACCTCTTGCTCGCCGGCGATTGGACCGATACCGGCTTGCCCGCGACCATCGAAGGTGCCATTCGGTCCGGCAATCGCGCCGCCGAGCTTCTGCGCCAGATGCAGCCTTAAATGATACCGTGATGAACGATCTCGATTCCCATATCGAAACCGCTACCCAAGCACTGCTGGCGCGCCAGCAAGCCGACGGGCATTTTCTGTTCGAGCTGGAAGCTGACGCCACCGTCCCGGCGGAATATGTGCTGTTGCGGCATTACCTCGGCGAGCCGGTCGATGCTGCGCTTGAAGCCGGCATCGCCGCTTACCTGCGCCGCATTCAGGGCGCGCATGGCGGCTGGCAGCTATTTGCCGACGGCGCCTTCGACATGAGCGCGACGGTGAAAGCCTATTTCGCGCTCAAGATGATCGGGGATTCGCCACAGGCCGAACATATGCGGCGCGCCCGCGACGCGGTGCGCCTGCGCGGCGGCGCCGAGCGTAGCAATGTGTTCACGCGTTGCCTCTTGGCGCTCTATGGCATCGTGCCCTGGCGCGCGGTGCCGGTGATGCCGGTCGAGATCATGCTGTTGCCGAAATGGTTTCCGTTCCATCTCGACAAGATATCGTATTGGAGCCGCACGGTGATCGTGCCGCTTCTAGTGCTGATGGCGAAGAAGCCGCGCGCGCGTAATCCGAAAGAGATCAGCGTCGCCGAACTGTTTCTGGAGCCGCCGCGGCAGCTCGGCCCGACGCCGAAGGCGCCGCAGCAGAAGGCGTCGTGGTTCTGGTTCTTTCGCGCCGTCGATGATCTGCTGCGCGCGGCCGAGCCGTGGTTCCCGCAGAAGGTGCGCGCCCGCGCCATCGACCGCGCCGTCTCCTGGGTCGACGAGCGGCTCAACGGCGAAGACGGGCTTGGCGCGATTTTCCCGGCAATGGCGAACAGCGTCATGATGTATGACGCGCTCGGCGTGCCGGCCGAGGATCCGCGGCGCGCGATCGCGCGCCAATCGGTCGACAAACTGCTCGCGGTGCATGACGATGAGACCTATTGCCAGCCCTGCGTGTCGCCGATCTGGGACACCGGGCTCGCCTGCCATGCGCTCCTTGAAGTCGGCGGCGAGCGGGCGGTAGCGGAAGCCAAGCGTGGCCTCGATTGGCTCGTTCCCAAACAAATACTCGACGTGCGCGGCGACTGGACCGCGCAGCGTCCGAATGTACGGCCGGGCGGCTGGGCGTTCCAATATGCCAATGCGCATTATCCCGACGTCGACGACACCGCGGTGGTGGCGATGGCGCTCGACCGCGTGCAGGAAGCGGGGCAGGGGGATTATGCTGCCGCGATCGAACGCGCACAAGAGTGGATCGTCGGTATGCAGAGCGTCAATGGCGGCTGGGGCGCCTTCGACGCCGACAATGAATATTTTTACCTGAACAATATTCCGTTCGCCGACCACGGCGCGCTGCTCGATCCGCCCACCGAGGATGTCAGCGCGCGCTGCCTGTCGATGCTGGCGCAGCTTGGCGAGGTCAGGAGCGCGCCGGCCGAACGTTCGCTCGCGTATCTTCGCCGGACCCAGCGTCCCGACGGCTCATGGTATGGCCGCTGGGGCATGAATTACATCTATGGCACCTGGTCGGTGTTGTGTGCGCTCAACGCCGCCGGCATTGCGGCGGAAGCGCCAAAAATGCGCAAAGCGGTGGAATGGTTCGCTGCCATTCAGAATCCCGACGGCGGCTGGGGCGAAGATGGCTCGAGCTACAGGCTCGATTACCACGGCTACGAGCCCGCGCCGTCGACTGCCTCGCAAACCGCCTGGGCGGTGCTTGGCCTCATCGCGGCGGGCGCGCTCGATCATCCGGCGGTGGCGCGCGGCATCAAATATCTCGCCGACACGCAAGGCGCCGACGGCTTCTGGAATGAGCCGCGCTACACCGCGACCGGGTTTCCGCGCGTGTTCTATCTGCGCTACCACGGCTATGCGAAATATTTTCCGCTGTGGGCGCTGGCGCGCTACCGCAATCTCACGCGCGGTAATGCGCGGCGCGTTGAGTGGGGGATGTAGCTACCTTGTCCTATGCGGCCGCAAGTGTCGTGACGGCCGAACGTATTGTTTTCAATGTGAAAGGTAACGCTTATCGGCTGGTGGTAGCGGTCGACTACGAAAAAAGTATCCTCTGGATCAAATGGATCGGGACGCACAAGGAATATGATCGAATCGACGTAACGACGGTGCAGCATGAAAAATGAATTGAAGCCAATTCGCACGAAAGCCGACTACGAAAAAGCCCTTGCCGAAATCGAGCGCCTCTGGGGCGCGAAAAGCGGGACGCGGGACGGCGATCGTCTGGACGTACTGGCGACGCTGATCGATGCCTACGAAACCGCGCATTACCCGATCGACCCGCCCGATCCCATCGAGGCGATCAGGTTCCGCATGGATCAGCAGGGCCTCACGCGCAAGGACCTGGAATCGCTGATAGGAACAAGGACGCGCGTTGCGGAAGTACTCAATCGTAAGCGCAGCCTATCCATCAGCATGATCCGTCGTTTGCACAAGCACCTCGGCATTTCGGCCGACGTACTGATACGGCCGTCGCAAAGAAGTAAAGCAGCTTAATTGACTCCAGCGTTTTTCCGCGCGTCTTCTATCTGCGCTACCACGGCTACGCGAAGTATTTTTCGCTGTGGGCGCTGGCGCGCTACCGCAATCTCACGCGCGGTAATGCCAAGCGGGTGACATTCGGGATGTGAGCGCCGGAAAGCCATCCCATTTTTTGATCGACTTGATCGCGTCGACCGGTTCCATTTGAACCGGTGCCGACCAGCGGCGTTGGCCGTACGACCACCGTGCGGTGGGAGGTCTGATACCGATGCCGGTCAGAAAAGTTCCCGCGATGCTTGGGTGTTGCGGAAGGACGGGCACGTTGCAACTTCGAGCAAAAGGAGGACGCGATGAAGCTCAATACGGCACAGGTCGCGCGGACGGTCAGTCAGCTCCAGGTTGAGCCGCTGCCTGACGACCATCCCCTGGTTCCGCAGCTCAATCGGATCTTCGGCTATCATACCTATTTCCTCGACGGTTCCGGACTCAACATCCTCGAACCGGCCGCGGCAGCGCTCGAAGTTCCCCCGTCAAGCATTGGTGAGGTTGGCGTGCTGGTCAATGTCGCAAACTGGACCGACTCCAATCCGCCCAAGCTCGAGGTCCATGAGCCGGAATTGACCAACGCGACGGTAGCACTCGGCGCCGACGGCGAAGGCTCATAGCGACGCGGCACGTAAGATGGGTTGAGCAGAAGCGAAACCCATCATGCAACCCGCTGCAGGACGGTGGGTTTCGCTGCAGCTGGTAGCCCTGATGGAGCGCAGCGGAGTTGTTTCGTCATTGCGAGGAGCGCACGCGACGAAGCAATCCAGATTATTCGCTGGATTGCTTCGCTATCGCTCGCAATGACGAACTGCCCGGGTTACGCCGCGCTGGCTGAAGTCCGCGCCGCGTCCTTGTTCGCGTCCTTGGCCGCTTCCTTTGCCGCCTTCTCGCGCGCTTCGTTGGCGCGGATTTCCGACAGGCGCAATTGCACTTGGTTGTCGAACACGTATTGCGCCGGGCGCTGATTGGAGAGGTCGATTTCCGGCGCCATCGGGCCTTCGGTGCGCACGCCGCGCAGCGCGATGCCGAACGCCTCCAGCGGATGCGCCATCATCGCTTCGGCGGCGGTCGCCTCGTAGCCGCAATGCGCCATGCAGTTCGCGCACTTTTCATAGCGGCCGGTGCCGTAGGCATCCCAGTCGGTCGCTTCCATCAATTCCGCGAACGTCTTGGCATAGCCTTCGCCGAGCAGATAGCACGGCTTCTGCCAGCCGAAGACATTGCGCGTCGGCATGCCCCATGGCGTGCAGTGGAATTCCTGATTGCCGGCAAGGAAGTCGAGGAACATGCTGGAATGCGTCAGATTCCAGTTCTTGTCTTTGCCGAGCGCAAACACTTTGCGGAACAGCTCCTTGGTCTTACGCCGGTTGAGGAAGTGCGCCTGATCGGGCGCGCGTTCATAGGCGTAACCGGGCGAGATCGAGACGCCGACGCCGAGCTCGGTGGTGAGATCGAGGAACTTGGCGATGTCGTCGGCCGGATGGCCGTCGAAGATCGTGCAGTTGACGTTGACGGTAAAGCCCTTGGCTTTAGCGGCTTTGATCGCGTCGACCGCTTTCTCGAAGCCGCCGTCCATGCACACCGACTTGTCGTGGTGCTCCTTGACGCCGTCGAGATGCACGGAGAAGAACAGATAAGGCGACGGCTCAAACAGATGCAGCTTCTTTTCCAGAAGCAGCGCGTTCGTGCACAGCGACACGAATTTCTTGCGGGCGACGATGCCGTTGACGATTTCGCCGATCTCCTTGTGGATCAGCGGCTCGCCGCCCGGAATCGCCACCATCGGCGCGCCGCATTCGTCCACGGCATCGAGGCATTCCTGCACCGAAAGCCGCTTATTGAGGATGGCGTCCGGATAATCGATCTTGCCGCAGCCAAAGCATGATAGGTTGCAGCGAAACAACGGCTCGAGCATGAGCACGAGCGGATAGCGCCTTCGCCCGGCGAGACGCTGGCGGAGCACATAAGCGCCGACTTTCGCTTTTTGTCGTAATGATACGCCCAAAGCTTCGTCCTCGTTGTTCGTTGTTGCGTACGTTTAGCTGGCGCGAGCGGATCTAAACTTCCGCGGCCCGGCGAGCGCTAACTGTGCCACCGTCGACAAGTTCCGGCGGCAAGCGGAATTCGATTGTTTCGTGCCGCCCGGTGAGCTGGCTGACATCGACCGGATTGAGCCGCCGCAGCGCCTCGATGACATCTTCGACCAGCACTTCGGGCGCCGACGCGCCGGCGGTGATGCCGACGGTCTTGGCGTTCTTGAACCAGCTCGGATCGAGCTCGCTGCCGTCGGCGATCAGATAGCTCGGCGTGCCGGCCTCCTCGCCGATCTCGCGAAGCCGGTTGGAGTTGGAGCTGTTCTTGGCGCCGACCACCAGAATGACGTCGACGAGCTTGCTCAATTCACGAACCGCAGTCTGGCGATTCTGCGTCGCGTAGCAGATGTCGCGCGTCTCCGGCCCGACGATATTGGTGAAACGGTTGTGAAGCGCGGCGATGATGCCGCGGGTGTCGTCCACGCTCAACGTGGTCTGCGTCACGTAGGCGACCGGCGTGTCGGAAGGAATGTCGAGCGTGTCGACGTCGTGCTCGGTCTGGACCAGAGTCACCGGCTCGGCGATCTGGCCCATCGTGCCTTCGACTTCGGGATGGCCGGCGTGGCCGATGAGAATGAGGCGGCGGCCCTGCGCGACATAGCGTTTGCCCTGGTTGTGCACCTTGGTGACCAGAGGACAGGTCGCGTTGAGCACCGGCAGATTGCGTGAGGCAGCCTCTTCCTCGACGCTCTTGGCGACGCCGTGGGCGCTGAAGATCGTCACCGCATTGGGCGGCACTTCGGAAAGATCTTCGACAAAGCGCGCGCCTTTGGCTTTGAGGCTCTCCACCACGTGCTTGTTGTGCACGATCTCGTGGCGGACATAAACCGGCGGGCCGAACTTCTGCAGCGCTCGCTCGACGATTTCGATGGCGCGCACCACGCCCGCGCAAAAACCACGAGGCTGGGCCAGTATCACTTTCATCAAGACCTCCCGATTCAGCACCGGTTTGCGTTTGGTTTTGCGTTCAAGTTCTTGAGTTCTACGTTTGACCCCGCGGCCGGCGGCCGCAAGGCGCCGGGACACGGCATATTCGGCGTTATGTATGTCGCGCTGGGCGGCTGCGGTAGCTCTGCTAACCCATTATTTTCAAGTGTTTATCTCATTTCTTGGACGCCCTGCACTGCCGCCGGACGGCTAATGCAGGGGATCGCTCAAACAACGAAGCCGCTAAAACCCAAGCTTAAACCCTATCTTTGAGCGAAAATGCCCTTACTTGTCCAGAAGCTGCGGCGAAAGCCGCCCGCGGCCGGAAAACACCGTGCCCGAGACGTAAAAGTCCAACGCCCTACATTGCAACCGGTTCGCGGCGCCGGCTATTGGTTTTGCGGGATGTGTCCGTCAACCGTCGGCCTCGCGGACAAACCCCTCTGCGTAACGCATAGCCCTTGAATAACTGGCGCATAGGTCGGATCGCGGCTAGGAATATAACCACGATTTCATTTTTGCGCGCGTTCGGGCATCTAGGCTAAGGCTGCTCCCCATGCCTCCATTTTGCCCTTGTCTTAACGCCTGAAACCGCGCCTCCCCGCGAACACTCAAGCCCCGATCATCGCAATCCGCCGGCAATCATGAGAATAGTCACCAGCTTCGTCGTCCGCGCGATTAGTTTCTGCACGCAATACGCGGCGCCAGTGATCATTCTCTCTGTCCTGCTTGGCGTGGTGTCATCCTGGTATGCGGTGACGCATTTCGCGATGACGACCGACGTCAACCAGCTCATTTCACCGAACCTTGCATGGCGGCAACGCGAAGCTGAAATGGAGAAGGCGTTTCCCCATTTCGAATTGATCGTCGCCGTGGTCAATGCACCGACCACCGAACTGGTCGAGGGCGCTACCAACGCGCTGGCGCAACGGCTGTCGCAACAAAAAGATCTGTTTCGCTCGATCGAGCAGCCCAAAGGCGGACGGTTCTTTGCTCAGGAAGGACTGTTGTTCGAAGCGACGGCCGATCTCACCTCGCAAATGAACATGCTCTCGCAGGCGCAGCGTCTGGTGCAGGTGCTGGCCGGCGACCCGTCGCTGCGCGGGGTCATCCAGACGTTGCAATTCGGGCTGCTCGGCGTCCAAGGCGGCCAGATCACGCTCGACAATATGGCCTGGCCGATGACGCTCGCCGCCGACACGATCGAAAAGGCGAATGCGGGAAAGCAGGCGAATTTTTCCTGGTACGAACTGGTGCAAGGCCATGCGCCAGCATCCGGCGATCTCGTTCGCTTCCTCGAAATCCGCGCCACGCTCGATTACTCCGAGCTTGAACCCGGTAAGCGCGCGACCGACGCCATCCGCAAAGCCGCGGCCGACCTCGATCTGCGCGGCAAATATCAGGCGCAGCTCCGGCTCACCGGACCGGTGCCGATGGCGGACGAGGAATTCTCCACGATCAAGGAAAATGCGGCGCTTAACGCCACCGTGACCATCGCCATCGTGCTCCTCATCCTGTGGCTCGCTTTGCGCTGGATGCGGATCATTTTCGCGGTGTTCGTCTGCGTCGCCGTGGGTCTTTCCATCACGGCCGCGGTCGGCATGATGTTGGTGGGCACGCTCAATCTGATCTCGGTTTATTTTGCCGTCCTTTTCGTTGGCCTCGGTGTCGATTTTGGCATCCAGTTCAGCGTGCGCTACCGCGCCGAACGCCACAGCACCGACGATTTGCATGAGGCGCTGCTACGGACCGGCCGGCGCGCCGGCGCGCCGCTGACGCTGGCCGCGCTCGCAACCGCCGCCGGGTTCTTGTCGTTCCTGCCCACGGTCTACAAAGGCGTGTCCGAACTCGGCCTCATCGCCGGCATCGGCATGCTGATCGCATTTGCCACCAGCATTACGCTGTTGCCGGCGCTGCTCAGCGTGCTCAAGCCGCCGGGCGAGACGGAACAGCTTGGCTATGCGGTGCTGGCACCGGTCGATAGCTTCCTGGAACGCCATCGCATGGCAATCCTGATCGTGACCGCAGTCGTGGTGGCCGCGGGATTGCCGCTGCTTTACTGGCTGCGCTTCGATTTCAATCCGATCAATTTGCGCAGCCCCAATACCGAGGCGGTTTCGACCTATCTGTCGCTGAAGGACGATCCCGACTCCGGCTTCAATGATATCCAGGTGCTCGAGCCGTCGCTCGAGGCGGCCGATCGGCTGGCGACGAAACTGCGCGCCTTGCCCGAGGTCGCGCGTGCGACGACGTTGTCGAATTTTATCCCCGCCGATCAGCAGCAGAAGCTGCCGCTGATCCAGAACGCGGCGAAGGTGCTCCTGCCTTTGCTCAATCCCGCCGCGCCCAGCCCGCCGCCGACCGACGCACAAAATGTCAGCATGATGGGCTCCACGGTCGACGCGCTCAAACGGCTTGCCGGCAACGGCAATGGCGCCGGCGCGGTCGCCGCGCGGCGCCTCGCCGACGCCATGACGGCGTTGTCGAAGGCCGATCCCGCGGTACGCCAACGCGTGCAAGACATCGTTGTGCAGCCACTGCGGGTCGCGCTCGACGACTTGCGCAATCTATTGACCGCGCACGAGGTCACGCGCGCCAATCTGCCGCCGGAACTGGCGCGTGAATGGGTGACGTCGGACGGTCGCGCGCGCATCGACCTGGCGCCGAGCGGCGATTCCAGCAGCAACGAGGTGCTGCAAACTTTCGCCCGGGCGGTGCAGGCGGTCGCGCCCGAGGCGACCGAGGGCCCGATTTCGATTCTGGAGGCGCGGCGCGAGGTGGTGATCGCTTTCCTCGAAGCCGGCGCCTGCGCGCTGTTGTCGATCGGCGTCCTCTTGTGGATCATGCTGCGCCGGTTCGGCGATGTGCTGCTCACGCTGGTGCCACTGCTGCTCGCCGGCGTCGTGACGCTGGAAATCTGCGTGCTGATCGACCTTCCGCTGAATTTCGCCAACATCATCGCCTTGCCGCTATTGCTCGGTGTCGGCGTGGCTTTCAAGATCTATTACATCATGGCCTGGCGCGAAGGGCAGACCAATCTCTTGCAATCGGTGCTGACGCGGGCGGTGACGTTTTCCGCCTGCACCACCGCGACCGCGTTCGGCTCGCTGTGGTTTTCCAGTCATCCGGGCACCTCCAGCATGGGCAAGCTGCTGGCGATCTCGCTGTTGACCACGATGGCCGCCGCGGCCTTGTTCCAGCCGGTGCTGATGGGCAAGCCGCGTGTGGTCGAGCCGGGGGATTAAGCCGAATTGGTCGGCGGTTCGATCCACGTTCACCTCCCCCTCCAAGGGGAGGCGAAGAATCGCCGGAATCGACTTTCCTGCTTGCGAAACCTACTGCCCGACAGTGCTGCGCAATTGCGGGGGCGCTTCGGATTTGCGCGCCGGAGCTGTTGCTCCCGATTTGAGCGGCGCTTGTGCTTGCGCCGGCGCCGGCGCGACTTTGTGGATGTATTGCGGATTGGCCGACGGATCCAGAACGCTATAGGCGGAATCCGGCAGGCGCGTCCAATATTGATTCTGCCCCAGCAACTCGAAGCCGATATAGCCGCGCAGCACCAAAGTCTGCCCGTCTGGAGTAACTTTCATCGTCGCTTTGTAGATTTTGCCGTCGCGTGGATCGAGGATGGTTCCGCCGCCGTATTTATTCTCGCCTTCCGGCTTCATGCCGCGGATGATTTCCAGTCCGAGCCAGGTGTGATCCTTGCGATCGTCCTTGCACTTGTCACAAATCGCGTTCGGATCTTCGCCCGGCTTGAGAAACATTTTGGCGATGATGCCGTCGAAGACGCCGTTGTGATCGTCGATCAAAAACCAGCCGGTTGGCTCTTTGGTGTCGGAATCGACGGCTTGCCACAAGCCGCCTGGCGACCATTGGCCGGCATTTTGCGCAGATGAATTCGGCGTGGAAACGCTCTGCGCGGCGGCGAAGCAAACGAACGGCACCAAAGCCGCGACGGCGAGCACCAATCTCATTCGCATCATCCGAGCTCCAACTCTCATTCGAGCTCCAAAGGTCCGTCGGACACCGTTTCCGCGCCAGAGATGAATTTTTTTCACTCTATTACCTACGGCTGAGATATCGCCCCGCGCTGGCCGATGCAATGCCTCGCGAGACGTGTATATGCGTCCATATGACACCGCGCGTTTGCCGATAGAAGAGCGATACTGAGATACAAGATTGGTCCAGAACAAAAAGTGACGCCGCCGGACGCAGTGAGCTCAGCGGCCAAGTCACTTGCGACTTCGGTGGCGATATACCGAAGTGCGCGTCGGGGGCGGGGGCGCCGTGGACAAAAGCTGGGTGGATTGCGACCGCGCGACGGTCAAGCGCCGCTATGATCGCTTGGCCAAATTCATTCCATTGCTCGACCGTTTGTTGTTTCTACCGCCGGGGCTGCGGCGGCGCGCCGTCGAGCACCTGAGGTTGCGCGGCGGCGAGCGCGTGCTGGAAATCGGCTGCGGCACCGGATTCGGCCTTGCCTATTTGTCCGATGCGGTCGGGCCGGGCGGACGCGTCTACGGCGTCGACCTTTCTTCCGGCATGTTGCAAAGGGGGCGGGCGCGCTGCGCCAGAGAGCGCCGGCGCAATGTCGCGATTTACGAATGCGACGCCGCCGACTTTGTCGCGCCCGAGCCGCTCGACGGCGTGTTGTTCTGCCTGTCTTACAACACCATGCCGCTCCACCGGGCCGTATTGCGCCGCGCCTGGGAGGCGCTGCGGCCGGGCGGGCGGCTTGTCATCATGGATGCGCGGCTACCCTCCGGGCGCTCCGCCCAATGGCTGTTGCCGTTCAGCCTGTGGCTGATGAAACGCACGATGCTGGGCAACCCGCTCATCCAGCCGTGGCGGGAACTCGCCGCGCTCTGCGGCGATTTCGAGATGCGACAATATTTGTTCGGCTCGTACTATATTTGCCGGGCCGTCAAGCCATCCGCCGAGCCGGTCGCCACTGCCGAGGCGCCTGATGGCGAAGCTGCAATCGACCCCGCCTATCGAATCGCTGCGGAGTGACCTGCCGCGATCCCCCAGCATTGGCTTGATCGGCGCGGCATTCGCGGCCGCTTTATCCGCCCGCGCTCCTTGTCGGCCTGCCTGGCCTGCCGCTACAATTCGCTTGCCGCCGCGTTAGGTCGCGGCGCGGCCTAATCGGCGCGAGCAAATACACCGTGAAAATTAAGACGATCGAAGCCATCGCCGTCCGTCTGCCGATGAAGAAGCCGGTGCAAATGGCCGGCGAGACGGTGGCGCAGGCCGAGAACGTGTTCGTCCGCGTCGAATCCGATGCCGGCGCGGTTGGCTGGGGCGAAGCGGCGGCGGCGCCGACCATGACCGGAGAAACCATTGCCGGCATGATGGCGGCGATTGAGCTGATGCGGCCCAAGCTCTTTGGCCGCGCGGCCTACGATTTCGCCGGCGCCGCCGCGGCCATGGACGCGCAACTCTACGGCAATAGCGGCGCCAAGGCCGCGATCGACATGGCGCTCCACGACCTGGTCGGACGCGCCAGCGAGCGGCCGGTCTATGCTTTGTTCGGCGCCAAACAGCGCAGCCGCATGCCGGTGCTCGCGGTCATTGGATCGGAAGATGCGGCGGCCGATTTGCGCGAGGCGCAAGCGCGCTGGAATGCGGGCTACCGCGCTTTCAAGATCAAGGTCGGATTGGGCTCGCCCGAGGCCGACGCCGTACGCACGATGATGCTGTGCCAGGCGCTCAAGGGCCAAGCGCTTGAGGGCCAAGCGCTTGAGGGCCAAGCGCAAGGCGGCGCGCGGTGCCTGGTTTCGGCCGACGCCAATCAGGGCTTTTCCGTCGATGGCGCGCTCACCTTTGTGCGCGGCATCGGCGATTGCGGGCTCGACTTTTTTGAACAGCCGGTCAGTGCCCACGATCTCGATGGCATGAGCCGCATCGCCGCGGCCACCAAAGTGCCGATCGGCGCCGACGAGGGCATTCACTCGCTCGACGACATCGCCCGGCATCACGAGCGCAAGGCCGCGCGCGGCGTCAGTCTCAAGGCAATCAAGCTTGGCGGACTGTCCGGGCTGTTCGCGGCAAGCCGGCTATGCGGGCAGCTTGGCATGCAGGTCAATATTTCATGCAAGACCGGCGAGACGAGCCTCGCTTCGGCCGCCGCCGTGCATCTGGCCGCGGTGGCGCCGGCGCTCGCCTGGGGCCTCACCGTCACCTCGAGCGGTCTTGCCGAGGACGTCACTGCGGCACCGTTGCGCGTCGACGCCGGCCATGTCGAAGTGCCGGAGCGGCCCGGACTCGGCATCGATGTCGATGAGCATCGGCTGCGGCGCCGCCAGCAGGAATTCAAGCGCGTCGCCTAACGCATGATCCCGAAAAGTGGGAACCGGTTTTCGGATAAGATCATGCGCAAAAAAATGTTAAACGCATGATCCCGAAAAGTGGGAACCGGTTTTCGGATAAGATCATGCGCAAGGATGCGAAGCAAAACAACGAGATGCGATGAACGATACCGGAGGACCGGAGCGCCCGTATCGCTTCATCGGTAAGCCGCTGCCGCGCAAAGAGGACGAGCGGCTCGTCACCGGCAAGGGCCGCTTCACCGACGACTTCAATCTCGACGGTCAGGCCTATGCGGCGATGGTGCGCTCGCCATATCCGCACGCGCGCATCGTTGCGATCGATGTCGCGGTGGCAAAAAACATGCCCGGTGTGCTTGGCGTCTTCACCGGCGGCGATTGCGCCGCCGAAGGGTTCAAGCCGATTCCGCACGATCCGGTGCCCAAGACCAAATACGACATGAAGCTCATCCGGCCCGGCGGCGGCGCGGTGTTCGCCGGCCCGCATGTGTTGTTGCCGGCGGATCGCGTGCGCCATGTCGGCGAGGCGGTGGCGATGGTCGTCGCCGCCACCAAGGCGCAGGCGATGGACGCGGCCGAGGCGATCGTCGTGCACTATCAGGAATTGCCGTTTGTGCTGCATTCCGAGGACGCCATGGTTTCCAGCGCGCCGGCGTTGTGGGATGACGCGCCCAACAACATCTGCGTCGATACGACTTTCGGCGACGCCGCGGCGACCGATACGGCCTTTGCCCGCGCCGCACATGTCGTGAGCAGAAAATTCCACATCGGCCGCGTCACCGGCGTGCCGCTCGAACCGCGCGCCGCGCTCGCCGCCTACGATGCCGCGACCGGCCGCTATACGCTTCACGCCGGCTCGGGCGGCGCAGTGCGGCAAAAGCGCGAACTCGCAACCGTGCTCGGCATCGCGCCCGAGAACTTGCGGGTATTGTCCTACGACGTCGGCGGCAATTTCGGCACGCGCAACCGCGTTTTCGTCGAATTCGCCCTGGTGCTGTGGGCGGCGAAGAAACTCGGATGCCCGGTGAAATTCACCGCAACCCGCGCGGAAGCCTTCTTGAGCGACTATCAGGGTCGCGATCTTGTCAGTGAGGTCGCGCTGGCGCTGGACAAAGACGGCCGCATGCTGGCGATGCGCGCCACCAATATCAGCAATGTCGGCGCCCATTGCGTTTCGCTGTCGCCCCTGAGCAAGGGGGCGGGGCTCATTCCCGGCTCTTATGCTATTCCAGCGGCGACGCTCCGGGCGCTCGCGGTTTTCACCAACACCATGCCGACGCAGGCCTATCGCAGTTCCGGGCGGCCGGAAGTGACCTACGCGATCGAGCGCCTCGTCGATATCGCCGCCGACGAGCTCGGCGATGAACTTGGACTGGATCGCATCGCGCTCCGGCGCAAGAATCTGATCCGCTCCGACGCCATGCCTTATCGCAACGCCGTCGGCATGCTCTATGACAGCGGCCGCTACGCAGAAAACATGAAATGGGCGATGGAGCTCGCCGACTGGAAAGGCTTTCCCGCGCGCCGCCGCGGGGCGCGCCGCCGCGGCAAGCTCCTCGGATTGGGTCTTGCTAATTACGTCGAGTCCTCGATCGGTGCGCCGCGCGAGCAGGCGCGCATCAAGGTGCAGCCGGAAGGCCGCGTCGACGTGATCATCGGCACCCAGCCGTCCGGGCAAGGCCATGAGACGAGTTTCGCGCAGGTCATTTCCGATCTGTTGTTTGTGCCGAGCGAGGCCGTGCGCATCATCCTCGGCGATACCGACATCGTGGAGGTCGGCGGCGGCTCGCATTCCGGCCGCTCGATGCGCCACGCCGCCACCGTGTTTTCGATAGCCTCGATCGCGCTGATCGGCAAAGGCAAAGAGATTGCTGCGCTGCTACTGGGCACCGCGCCGGAGAATGTGTCGTTCAGCGACGGCCGCTTCGCCGCGCGCGACACCAATCGAACGTTTGATTTTTTCGAACTAGCTCGTGAGTTGGCGCGCGAGGCGGCGCAGCTTGCGCTTCCGGAAAGCTTGAAAGACGGCCTCGCGGTCGTGACCGACAACGAGATGCACGACCCGGTTTTTCCCAATGGCACCGCGATCTGCGAGATCGAGATCGATCCGGACACCGGTGAGATGCAAATCACCCGCTATGCCTCGGTCGACGATGTCGGGCGATGCATCAATCCCTTGATCGTGCACGGCCAGACCCACGGCGCGATTGCACAAGGCGTCGGCCAGGCGATGTCGGAGCAGATCTATCTCGATCCGGATTCCGGCCAGCCGCTGACCGGCTCGCTGATGGATTACGCCATGCCGCGCGCCGACACACTGCCGGCCTTCGCCACCGAGATCGCCGAAGTGCTCTCGCCCACCAACCCGCTCGGCATCAAAGCCGGCGGCGAAGGCGGCACCACCGCCGCGCCGGCCGCGGTCGTCAGCGGCATTCTCGACGCGCTGCGCCCGCTCGGGGTGCGCGAGATCGCCATGCCGGCCACGCCTTATACGATCTGGTCGGCGATTAAGAAGGCGAAACATTTGAATTCTCCCTCCCCTGAAAGGGGAGGGTCGGATCGCTGAAAGCGATCCGGGGAGGGGTCGACTTGAATCACAAGCCTCGCGTTGCCGACCCCCACCCTGCGGCCGGCCGCCGACCTCCCCCTTTCAGGGGGAAGTGAAGAAAAGAGCGCGGCATGCCCTCATTAATTCTTGCGCTTGAGCAAATCTCCAAACGCTTCGGCGCCATCGTCGTTGCGGAACGCGTCGGCCTTCAGCTCGCAGAAGGCGAGGCGCTCGGCATTATCGGGCCGAACGGCGCCGGCAAGACCACGCTGTTCGGCATCATCAGCGGCACCATCGCGCCAGATTCGGGGCGCGTCGTTTATGCCGGGCGCGACATCACCAGCCTGCCGCCGGCGCAGCGCTGCGCGCTGGGCATCGGCCGTTCGTTTCAGATTCCGCAGCCGTTTTCCGGCATGAGCGTGTTCGAAAATCTCGTGGTCGCGGCGGCATTCGGCGGCGGCCGGCGCGAGCGCGACACTTACGAAAGCTGCATGGCGATCCTTGAACGCTGCGGTCTTTTGAACAAAGCGAACAGACCGGCCGGCACTCTTACGTTGCTCGACCGCAAGCGGCTCGAATTGGCGCGCGCTTTGGCGTCGCAACCGGCCGTTCTGTTACTCGACGAGGTCGCCGGCGGTCTCACCGAGCATGAATGCCAGACGCTGATCGCGCTCATTGCCGAGATCAGGCAGGGCGGCGTATCGATCGTCTGGATCGAGCATGTCGTGCATGCTTTGCTCGCCAGCGTCGACCGGCTGCTCGTTCTGCATAATGGCGCGTTTATCGCCGACGGCGATCCACAGGCGGTGATCAGAAGCCCGCAGGTCGCCGAAATCTATATGGGACAAAGCTACGTGGAAACTTTGGCCGATGCCTGAGGCGCTGCTCGCGGTCCGCGATCTCGAAACGTTCTACGGCGACTTCCAGGCGCTGTTCGGCGTCTCGCTTGAAGTCGCGCGCGGCGAAGCGGTCGCGGTGATCGGCGCCAACGGCGCCGGCAAGAGCACGCTGCTCAAGAGCATTGCCGGGCTTATACGGGCGCGGTCCGACGCGATCACCTTCGCCGGCGAGCCGATCGGCGGCATGCCGGCTTACGCGGTGGCGGCACGCGGGATCGCATTGGTGCCGGAGGGCAGGGGGCTGTTTCCTTCGCTCACTGTCGAAGAGAATTTGCGCATCGGCGGGCAGCTCGGCCGGCCCGGCGCATGGACGCTGGGCCGCGTCTACGAATTGTTTCCCGCGCTCGGCGAGCGCCGCAAATTGCCGAGCACGGCGCTCTCCGGCGGGCAACAGCAGATGGCCGCGCTCGGCCGCGCGCTGATGGCCAATCCGCAATTGTTGTTATGCGATGAGATCAGCCTGGGGCTGGCGCCAATCGTGGTGCGAGAAATCTATGCGCGGCTGCCGGCGGTGCGCGCCGAAGGCACCGCTATCGTTTTGGTCGAGCAGGACGTGGTGCAGGCGCTGGCCGCCGCGTCCCGCGTCTATTGTCTACAGGAAGGACGCGTGGCGCTTTCCGGCGCGGCGAAAGATTTGACGCGTGAGGCAATCGCCGCGGCTTATTTCGGGGTGTGAGGTGAAAGGAAAAGTCTTTTCCTCCGTCGTGGCCGGGCTCGTCCCGGCCATCCACGTCTTACTTTCCGGCTTAAGTCGTGGATGCCCGACACAAGGCCGGGCATGACGACTAGGTATTGAGGCAACGTTGATGGAATGGATCAACGTCATCCTGCAGGGCGTCTTGGTCGGCGGCCTCTATGCGATGTTTGCCGCCGGGCTGTCGCTGATCTTCGGCGTCATGCGGCTCGTCAATATCGCGTACGGCGATCTCATCGTACTCGCCGCCTATGTCGCGCTGGTCGTAACGCAGACGCTCGGCATCGGCCCGCTCACCGCGCTCATTATCGTGGTGCCGGTCATGGCCGCGATCGGCTATGCGCTGCAGTGGTTTGTGCTCAACCGCACGCTTGGCGAGGATCTCCTGCCGCCGCTTCTCGTCACCTTCGGACTTTCGGTGATCATCCAGAACGGTCTCCTCACGGTCTTCACCGCCGACAGCGTCAAATTGCAAGCCGGGCCGATTGAAGTCGCCACCATCCGTCTCGCCGAGGGTCTCTATGTTGGCGTGCTGCCGCTCCTGCAATTCGCGGTCGCGGTCGCCGTCATCGGTGGCCTGCAGCTTATTTTTTATCGCACCGCGATCGGGCGCGCCTTTCGCGCCACCTCCGATGATCCCGCGGTCGCGCAGCTGATGGGTCTCGACAATCGCCATGTCTTCGCCTTGGCCATGGCGCTGTCGCTTGCGGTGGTCGCGATTGCCGGCGTGTTCCTTGCGGTGCGCGCCAACTTCGATCCCTCGCAAGGTCCGGCGCGGCTCATCTTCGGATTCGAAGCCGTCATCATCGGCGGCCTCGGCAGTCTGTGGGGCACGCTCGCGGGCGGATTGATCCTCGGCGTTGCGCAAGCGGTCGGCGCCTATCTCGATCCCGGCTGGCAAATCCTCGCCGGGCACATCGCGTTTCTGATCGTGCTCGCGGCGCGGCCGCAAGGCCTGTTCCCCAAGGTGCGCACGTGACAGTGCGGGTCGCCTTCGGCGGGCGCGGCAATTGGATTGGCGCGGCGCTCGGCGGAATTATTCTCGCGATGCTCGCCGCGGCGCCGTGGTGGGGCGGGCGCGACGATTTGCAGCTGCTGTCGGAAATCTATGCCTATGTCGCGCTGGCGAGCCTGTGGAATCTGCTCGCCGGTTATGCCGGGCTCGTCTCGGTCGGTCAGCAGGCTTATGTCGGGCTCGGCGCCTATACGCTTTTCGCGCTCGCGATCCTGTTCGGTGTCTCGCCGCTGTGGTCGATCCCGCTCGCCGGCCTCATCGCCGCCGGCCTGTCGATTCCGGTCGGGCTTCTGGTATTCCGCTTGCGCGGCCACTACTTCGCGATCGGCACCTGGATCGTCGCGGAAGTGTTTCGCCTGACCGCTTCACAAGTCTCCGCGCTCGGCGGCGGTTCCGGCACGAGCCTGCCCGCCGCCGTCGTCATCGCCATCGCGCCCACGCGTCAGCTTCGCGATTTCACCATGTACTGGATCGCGCTTCTGCTTGCCGCGGCAGTGCTGGCGCTGATCGTGCTGTTGCTGCGCTCGCGCCATGGACTGGCACTGAAAGCGATGCGCGATGCCGAGCTCGCGGCCTCATGCAGCGGCGTCGACGTCTACCGCCCCAAATTTTTGGTTTACGTCGTCACCGCGCTCGCAACCGCCATGCTTGGCGCGCTGATTTTCCTGCAGAAGCTTCGCATCTCGCCCGACGCCGCGTTCAGCGTCAATGACTGGACCGCTTTCGTCATCTTTATAACCGTGATCGGCGGCATCGGCCGCATCGAGGGCCCGATCGTCGGCACGCTCGTCTTCTTCGCGCTGCGCCAGGCGCTCGCCGATCTCGGCACGATCTATCTGATGATACTGGGCCTGGTCGCGATCGTAATTATGCTCACGGCGCCGAAGGGCATTTGGGGCATGGTCGTTGAGCGGTTCGGCTGGCAGCTTTTCCCGCTGGAGCGAACAGTGCTATCTGGGGAACGTAAACAGCGATAATGGCGGCCGCCAAAGTTTGGCAGGGGCCCGGCCGACAGGGAGGACAGAGTAGCTCATGGCGAACAAGATCATTATCAGTTGCGCGATTACCGGCTCGATCCACACCCCGACCATGTCGGACGCACTGCCGATCACGCCCGATCAGATCGCGACGCAGGCGATCGATGCGGCGGCGGCCGGCGCCGCGATCCTGCACCTGCACGCGCGCGATCCGAAGGACGGCCGCCCGTCGCCCGACCCGAACGTGTTCATGCAGTTTCTGCCGCGCATCAAGCAGTCGACCGATGCGGTGGTGAACATTACCACCGGCGGCGCGGTGACCATGACGGTGGACGAGCGCATCTCCGCGGCCAAGCAGCTCTCCCCGGAAATGTGCTCGATGAATATGGGCTCGATGAATTTCGCGCTCTATCCGATGGCGCGGCGCTACAAGACCTGGAAATACGATTGGGAGGAAGCGTATCTGAAAAATTCCGACGCCTATATCTTTCCCAATACGTTTCGCGACATCGAGAAGGTCTACAAGACGCTCGGCGAGGGCCACGGCGTGAAGTTCGAACATGAATGCTACGACACCGGGCACCTCTACAATCTCGCCCATTGCATCGACCGCGGCCTGTTCAAGCCACCGGTGTTCCTGCAGCTCATCTTCGGCATTCTCGGCGGCATCGGCCCCGATCTCGACAATCTGTTCTTTATGAAGCGCACTGCCGACCGGCTGTTCGGCAACGATTATCTGTGGTCGGTGCTGGCCGGCGGGCGGCATCAGATGAATTTCTGCACCACGGCCTCGATGCTCGGCGGCAATGTGCGCGTCGGGCTGGAGGACAATATCTGGCTCGACCGCGGCGTCCATGCCAGCAACGGCACGCTGGTCCAGCGCGCCGTCGAGATCGTCCGCCTGATGGGTGCCCGGACCCTCAGCCCGGCGGAGGCGCGCAAGAAGCTGGGCCTTCGGGCGCGACTCTAAACTCCAAGCAAGGACAAGCGAGATGGCCGAGACGACGGAGATCCGCCG